>JAMOPK010000114.1 GCA_027064565.1 Caldifarciminota bacterium
GGCAAGCCTTGCGGCGTAAGTTCCAGGCAACATCGGGCCGCCTTCGCCGGTCGCAAGCTCGTATTTCAATTCGCCGACCTTGTGCAGGATGTGGCGGCCTTTACCATAATCGACTTTCGACGACAGGTCGATCGATTTCACGACCGAATCGCCCTTGAGGATTTCGAGTTTCACGGATTTCACGCCGAGGTTGTCGGTAACCTCTCCGCCGAAAGCTATCTCCTCACCGGATTTGACCCTGCTTTCCGCTGATTCGAGCCAGAGCGAGGCCATTGGCAGCTCAAGCGAATCGGTGAACGGGATTTCGAGTTTGACCTTCGCATAGGCGAACGGATCGGGATTGACCACCCTGAACCCGTCTGGTGTCGCCGACTTGAGGAGCTTTATCCCGCCGATCTCGATCTTCTGGATGCGCGTGCCGGCATAGCCCGCTTTACGGAGTGTTTCGCTCGAAATGCGATACGGCACCGAGGTTATCGGATTGCGAACCATCACGAAAGCGAAGCCTTCAACGTCAGAAACAGCTTCAGTTTCGATTTTCGGGGCGGAGGACGGTGTCTCAAAGCCGAACCTGTAGGATTTGCCTTCCTCGACGAACAGGTTTTCGGCGCCTGCCACACCGAAGGGCGTCATGATCTCGAAAGTGTAGCCCAGGGGTTGCCATCCGATGCCGAGTTTCGCAACGCCATCAGTCCCGGTGTAAGCCCATATCGCTCTGGAATTTCGATGATTCCAGTGGCTTTTGACCAGAACCAGAGCGCCGGATAGCGGTTTACCATCCGAGTCCGTCACAACCACATCAACCGAAGCGGTGTCGGTGTAGCCGCGAACTGTTATCGGGAAGGGCACATCGTCCGGTCTCCAGCCGACCACAGCGGTAACCGTCTTGTTGCCCATGCATTCCGCGGATTTGCACGGATTATCGATACCCTTATCAAGTCCCATGTTGACATCTAAATGATGCCATCTGCCGTCGAAATAGACCTCGTTCCACTGGTGATCTTCGCCCATATCGATGGCTATGTAACAGGGGATCAACGCAGTGCGGGCGAGCGATGCGAACAGGATCGACTGCTCGCCGCATGACCCATAGGCCTTGTAATAAATCTGAAGCGGCTGGATGTCCTGAGTGCGATAGCCGAACCTCATGAATCCGGAATCTGCCCAGCACTGAAATGCATAGAGCCGTCTGACTGCGTCGAGCGGGTCTCTGGCGTCCCGAACAACATCGATGACCGTTTTACCGTAAGTCGAATCGCTGAAATAGGTTGTGCGCCAGAACTGGCCGCCTTTGGGATCGCGATAGATGTCTTCGGTGTGCCTGAGCCATTGCAGTTCCTCATCTCCCGGCTTGTAAACGCCGCCCTCGGTATGCGGGCCAAACCCAAGAGGTCGCTTTTTCCAGTAATCCACGACCACGTGCGCCGGGATCTCGAAAAGTATTCTCGGATGAACGACATACCAGTAATAGACCTCCGGCGGCAGCGTGTCGCTGTTGGCGTAGAGGATCGTCGAACGGCCGTCGGGTAGGTCGATGATTTCCGCATAATCCAACTCTTTGTCCGCTCGGTAGATGTCCCTTGCGTTTTCCACGACGAGGTCGGCCTCGCCGAGCCGCCCCATTGCCCTCAGAACCTCATGCGGGGTATGTGCAATCGTGAAAGCAACTTCATCGACAAACTCATCCGGTGCATCCTGCAAAATCTTGATGTAAGTGTTCAAGGTGGCTGTGTCTTCAAGGACATAAAACTCGAACCCTTTGGGAGACAGATAAATGCGGTTGTAGTATTCGCCGAGCGATTTGTAACTGCCCGGTTCAAACCGCCATGACCATTTTTCAACGAATTTCGGTCCGGATTTTCCGCCCTGATTCTCGAAGTAATAAACCCTGCCATCGACATTTGAGACGAACAGGTCGAGGTCGCCGTCAGAATCGAAGTCAAAGACCGCGGGCACAGCCATCTCGCCGACATCGACCATCACCGAAGAATCCACCTTCCATCCGGATTTCGACTGAACCAGCAGCCAGACATGCCCGGATTGCGTGCCGACGAGCATCTCATCACGGCCATCATGCCCGAAATCGACGGCGTAAGGAAAGACCGACCCGGAGTCCAGTTTCGGGAATTCTTCCGCGGGTTTGCGCGTTCTGACATCGTAAATCACACCTTCGGAAGTGCCAGCGAGGAGCCTTCCGCCGAGCACCGTTGGCGCCGTAAAGTCGTGTTTGAAAAGGATTTCCGTCGATTTGCGGTAGTCCGGACCGAACAGCACGAAAATCGGTCCCCATTTCGTGCCCACCATGAGGTCAGGGATGCCGTCTTTGTCATAGTTGACCACCCTGACCACCGGATAGGGATTGCCCTCGCCTAAAATCTCCTCCTGTGGCTTTGGAACCTGCGCAATTGTGTCGATCTGAAGCTTGCCAGATTTCAGGCCGCTGATTTTGATGATAGTGCCGTCCATGAGACCCATGACCATCGCGCCGTCCGGCAGGAAATCAATGGAAGGCGCAAACGGGAACTCAAGCGGGAACAGGACGGAATAGGAAGTATCAGGGAGGTAAAAGCTTTCACCGGTAGCACGGCCACCCTGGCCATCAAATGCTATCCCTTTTGCATAGTAACCCTTGCCGTCTATTAGGTAGGCGATGTCGAGGATACCATCGCCATCGGCGTCAAGGAGTTGCGGCGACTCGACATCCGATGGCAGCTTCACAACGACCGAATCGAAATCCACGAAAAGGTTTCCTTTTTCATCCTCAAGGATTGGATGGACGAATCCCTCGCCATCAAGCACATACGGTTTGAAGGTTCTGGGATGATAGAAAACTTCAAACCTGCCGTTCACGGCTTCGGTGACGAGTTTTTTACGCCATTTGCCCCATTTTTTGTAAACCTCATAGATTCCAATGGAGTCCGAGACGATGAACCGACTTCCAGCGCAGGCAGGTATCACAGCGCCATGAAAGCCCCGGATTTCCGCTTTAACTTCGCCCTGAATGAGCAGTTTGCCGTCGCCTGTGCCGATCAGGAACACGCGTTCACCGCCGCAGAATTCAGCAAAGTGGAACGGCGGTTTGCCGTTGACTTCAAACGGTGTCTGAATTTCCCCGGCCAAGCGATTGAATGGTGGTTTGTAGATTCTCCGTCTGCCGAGGGAATCGAAGACGATGAGGCGTCCGCAGGCTGTGGTCGCAAATGTTTGCCCTTCAACCTGTTGCCAGAGGAGCCTGAAAAGGTTCTCGTTCAGGTCGGGGATGAATTGCGGCGGGATCCGCTGGGCGACATCGTCGGGGATCAG
>JAMOPK010000115.1 GCA_027064565.1 Caldifarciminota bacterium
GAAGTCATCCTTGAAATGACATCGAAAAGGGGAATAACCAGCGTGGTTGACGAGGAAAATCGGGTCGTGGGCGTCTTCACCGACGGCGACCTCAGGCGACTGCTTGAGCGTGAGAAGGATATCTTCAGGTTCAGAGCAAGGGACGTGATGACGAGGAACCCGAAAACGATCAAAAAGCATGAACTTGCGATAAAGGCCGCCAGAAAGATGGAGGAGTTTGGGATTACCGCTCTGATCGTTGTTGATGATGAGAACCATCCTATCGGGATAATCCACCTCCATGACCTTATGCGTGCGAGGGTCGTCTGATCGCATTTTGGAGAGACATTACGCAGTTTTTAGGATAAAACCCAATTTTGCCCCTCATATTGGCTTTGTCATTCAATTTCCTTTACGATAGGGGCATATCTTGCCGCCAGCGGATTGGGATATGAGTCCCGATATTTCTCAAGGAATCCCTTAAAAAGCTCACAGAATTCCTCAAGGTCATCGGGTTTCACAAATACTGTGACACGCTCGATTGGTGCTTTCCACTGAAATTTCAGATACTTCACTTCGTCGAGGGGTATCTTTCTCTTGAGAGCGGGGGACAGCAAAAACAACTTTCTGTCGATGTATTTGACAAGTATCAGGCCAACAAAAGCATCCCCACATGAAATTTTGAGATTTTCCACAAATCCTATCCCTTCCTCTCTATCTACGCGAACCAGGATTTTGTCTATCTCATCCGATTGTATCAAAAGTTCACGGCACCTAAAAGTCGATTTAACCTCAGGAGAGTCCAAGAATTTCTTGAACTTTTCAATGAATGCATCAAAATCTTTCACATCAATACGGGCTTCAACGTAATCTTCCCCGATCTTGTAGTTCTCGCCCTCTATTTTTGAAGTAGCTTTTTTAAAGATTCTAAACATGCCTTTACTTAGCGCCTCCTTTGATGCTTTCAATGGCGTATCTTACAAAACCATCAGCTTCCTCCAGTTTTTTCTTCGCCTCTTCATAATCTGCACCGGATAGGATCATGACAATAGCGATCTTAACGCTTCCTTTAGCAAGCTCAAGATAATGGGCAGCTGTGTCATAATCCACACCCGTGGCTATCATGATAACCCTTTTTGACCGCTCGACCAATTTTTTGGAAGTGGCCCACAGGTCAACCATCATATTTTCATAAACTTTACCCAACCTGACCATGGCCACAGTGGAGATCATATTCAGGACAAGTTTCTGCGCCGTTCCAGCTTTCATCCTTGTTGAGCCCATGACGACTTCTGGGCCAACAACCGGGCAGATTTTGACGTCCACATCGAGGTCAACCTGTTCGCGTGGAATGACGGTTATTATGGCGGTTTTGGCACCGATTTTTTTTGCATATTTGAGGCCTGCAACCACGTAAGGTGTCCTTTTCGATGCTGCTATCCCAATGACAAAATCGTTGTTTGTTAGACCTCTTTCCTTCAAGTCGCCAATAGCATTGTTGGGATCGTCCTCAGCGCCTTCTTGTGCGCGGAACACTGCACCGAAACCGCCGGCAATCAGGCCTTGAACAAGCCAGAAGGGTGTGCCGTAAGTTGGAGGAAGCTCGGCTGCGTCAATTACACCAAGCCTTCCAGACGTGCCTGCCCCGATATAGAAAATTCTCCCTCCACGCTTGATGGTATCCACATAAATTTCAACAGCACGGGCTATGTAAGGTATTTCCTTTTCCACGGCGAGGGCGACCTTTTTATCCTCTGAATTTATCACCCTCAGCGCATCCTCTATGCTCATTATATCAAGGTCTTTGCTTACAGGGTTTCTCTGCTCGGTAAGCAGGTCCTTTATTTCGTCAAATACCGGGTCCTTCACAGCTTCCAATCTCCTTTTATCTTTTCAATCGTTTCTCTGACGATCCGTAGTGACGGATCTGTGTAAATCCTATCAACGAAATCAAGTATGAATGCAAGTAAAAGGGAGAAAATGACGCTTATCAAAAAAGCGCCAATGACAAATAGTTTCCGTTTGGGCCATGATTTGAGTTGCGGTGGAACCGCTTTATCGATGACTTGAAGCGTCGGCGTATCTTTGGCTTCAAGCACCCGGGCCTGTTCGTATTGCTCAACCAGATAGCTATAGACCTTGGTCTTTATCTCAAGGTCCATCTTCAAATTGGCGTATTGGATTGCAAGGCTCGGAAGGCTATCAAGCGGGACGTTAATGCCTGCACCAAAACCACCGATGCCCATGGATTCGTATTGTTTCAACTTCTGTTTTAAGGTATTCAGTTCGATCTCAAGCTGTCTGACCTGAGGGTGATCGGGCGAAACCACTTTTAGTAACGTCTGTAACTGGATTTCCTTACTGAGTTCCTGAGCCTTGAGGTCGGAGTATGTTGAGATAGCAGCCTGCAATTCCTGAGAAATGTCCATAACTTTATGCTTCTCCTGGAATGTGCTCAGCTTTTCCTGTGATTCCCTAAGCTCCTCTTCCGCTTCTTTTAGCCTGTTTTCAAGGAAAATGCGCATCTCCTTACCTTTGGTCATAATAATTTCCCGATTGACTTGGTCAAGACGGGCAACGAGTGCGTTTGCTATGTCAGCTGCTAGAACTGGATCATCCAATGTTACTTCAACCCGAACCATTCCTGTTATGCCGGATTTAAACTTGACAATATCAGAAAATCTTTTGCGTGCTTTGTCGATATTGCTTGTGTTGAATTTTTTAACCAGATTAAATTTCCGAATAATAGTGTCCTGCACTATGCGGCTTTTGAGGATATCGATGTAAATGTCACCAGGAGAGACCATTCCGCCACCAAGCATCATGGATAAAGCCATTGCGGTCCCTTGCTGTGATTCACCCATTTCTAACACAGGTTGGAATGTGGCTACAGCCGTGTATTTAGGCTTGACAACAAATACCAAAACGAGGCTGAAGAGGGTAACCGCAATCACATTTGCATAAATAAATTTCCGCCATCTAAGCAGCACTTGGATTATTCTCGTCATTGCGGGGAAAATTTTATCGCCGTGTTCTACTTTTTGCAATTTAATCATTACTGGTGCTCAGACATGAGTTGGGACATGGGCTAAGGCTGGAATAAAGAAGGGTTCCCCCTTATGAAATTACAACTTCTTCAAATATCTTTTTGATGACGATAACATTGTAAAGCAGGCCACTGAAATAGCTCAAGTCATCCTGGGCTATTTGCCGTTTACTTTGTGGTGGCGAACATAACTGGCGGATTATCAGCAAGATATAATCTGTAAATCTGCTTTAATCTCTTTGCATAACTGATCATCCCTATCCGCATTTCGCCC
>JAMOPK010000116.1 GCA_027064565.1 Caldifarciminota bacterium
AATAGCCATCTTACTCCTCAAGAACCTTTTTGATGAGTTCAAAATCCTGCTGCACGAGATCCATCTTTCTGGGATCCCGGAGGACAGCGGCAGGATGATACGTCACTATTAGCTTGTTCCCGTATCTGGTTTCATAAACTATTGACCTCGAACGTGAAAGCGTAACAGGGCGGCCGAGCAAAAAGAATGCGGCAAATCGCCCAAGCGCAACGAGGAGTCGGGGCTGGATGATCTTTATCTGGCGGTCGAGGTAAGGGCTACAGGCCTTGATCTCCTCAGGGCGCGGGTCCCTGTTTCTCGGAGGACGGCATTTCAGGACGTTGGCAATGTAAACCTCCTCACGCTCAAGCCCTATCGATTGCAACAGTTCGGTCAGCAGTTTCCCGGCGCGGCCGACGAAGGGCCTTCCATGTTTGTCCTCTTCTCCGCCGGGGGCTTCCCCCACAAACATCAGTTCGGCATAGGGGTTGCCTTCACCGAATACGTAGTTCCTTCTCGTTTTGTGCAATTCGCACTTCTGGCATTTGAAAACGATTTTTTTCAGTTCCTCGAGGGCTTCGGCCTTATCCTTGACGCCGTTCGGCAGGATGACCTCCTCGAGGCCGAGCGATTCAGAGAGCCATGCCGCCAGACTGCCCCGTTTCATCAGCTTTCCTGTTGCTGTTTCTTGTGGCGATACCTGATCTCACCGCGCACAAGTTTCTCAAGTGCTATGATGACGGGTTTCCTGTCCAATTTTTTCTTGCGCCTTGCAAGTTCGCGCGCATACCTCGAAGCTATGACAATGGCTTCATATTTGTTGGGGAATCTTTCCCAGATGTCCTCAACGGTGATTCTCCTTCTCTTTTCCATCATCTACACCTCCTCATGAAGGCTCTTAGTATATTGGGCCTTAAAGATTTTAGCAAAATGACGCTTCATTTCCAGCGGTCCCGACCGAACCTTGCGAGGTATTCCCTGACCTTTTCAGGAACCGCCTCGTTGAGCTCCTCCGCTCTGGCTATTTCGGCACCGGAGAACAGGTCGGAGTTCTCCTTCATCCATTCGATCAGGGTGCTGAGGGCATGCTCAACAAGGAATATCTTTCTCCGGGTTCGGGGCAATTTTGGCACCTCTGTCATCAGTCCGAAATTGACGTTCATGGGCTGAAAATGCCGTGGATTGGAGTAAGCCATGTATCTGAAGAGGGCGCCGGATATGGTGTGGCGATGGAACGGCACGGGTTCCCTGCCTTTGACGATTCGATAACTGTTCAGGGCCGCCAGCAGCCCACCCGTGGCAGCCTCTAAGTAGCCCTCGGAGCCTGAAAGCTGACCGGCTATGAAGATGAGGGGCTGTTTCTTCAGCTGAAGGGTATCAGCGAGCACCTTGGGGGCGTTGACGAACGTATTTCTGTGCACAGCGCCGTATCGCAGAAAGACAGCGTTTTCAAGCCCGGGGATCATGCGGAACACCCTTCTCTGCTCAGGATAGGTGAGCTGTGTCTGGAACCCAACGAGGCTGTAGGCCGTCCCTTCGGCATTTTCGCGTCTGAGCTGCACCACGGCGAACGGCTCCCTGCCAATTCTCGGATCAGGCAATCCCACAGGCTTAAGCGGGCCAAACCTGAGGGTATCCCGACCGCGTCTCGCCATCTCCTCGATGGGCAGACACCCCTCGAAATATTTTGCATCCTTCTCGAAATCATGAGGTTTATGAACTTCGGCGTTTATCAGCGCCTCGTAAAAGCGATCGTATTCCTCCTCGGTCATCGGCGCATTTAGGTAGGATTGGTCGTCCCAGCCGTATCTGTCTTTGAAATAAAGTTTTGTCATGTCCAGCGAATCCGCATCCACGATGGGCGAAAGTGCATCGTAGAACGAGAGATATTTCTCACCTGTGATTTCCATGAGCGACATGGCGAGGGATTCCGAGGTCAAGGGGCCTGAGGCGATTATCAGGGGCCTATCCTCCGGGATGCGTTCCACCTCCTCATTGATGATCTCTATCTCCGGCATGGATTTCAGGGTCTCGGTGACGTATCTGGAGAACTTTTCCCTGTCCACGACAAGCGCCTTTCCGCCGGGGATCGCTGCGTGACGTGCGGCTTTGAGTATCAGGGAGTCGAGCCGATCCATCTCGGCTTTCAAAAGTCCATGTGCGTTAAAAATGTCCATGGATTTCAGAGAGTTGCTGCAAACCAATTCGGCAAAAAGCCCGGTTCTGTGCGCCGGCGTCAGCTTTCTGGGGCGCATCTCGAAAAGTCTGACCCTGACACCGCGTTTCGCCAGCTGGTAGGCCGCTTCTGAACCGGCAAGTCCGGCACCGATTATGGTCACTTCTCTCAAGTTATCACCTCCGGGGGATTTCCCATGAGACGGGTCTTTAATTTAACCGCAAATGCGGCATCAGGGAACCTCCTCTGCCCTCGAGCCGTGTCTCACCGCCCGCATCAGGGCCAGCGCAAAGGGCACGAATCCGATGACGAAAACCGGCCAAGGGAATCGAGGCAGCCTTTCCATCATCGAATCCCCACCGGATTGGAGCAGTGGAGGGACGATGAAACAGCCAAGCTGGATCAGCCCTCCCGACAACAGCATCACCCAGAACATCCAGTCCAATTTCGGGATGATGTCAGATACCATCACGACGCCCCCGGCAACAGCCATTGTCAGGGCTATCATGGAAGGCGCCACCACCGGCCCGACCCACGGGGTGGGAATCAGGAACAGCACGTCAGGGTCGAAGATGGACTGAGGCCATCCTATCAGGATTTTCAGGAAAACGTAGTAGGTCAGGTCCCAGATGCCCCAGAGTGCAAGGAACGCCATAAATCTCCTTGCAACGGAGCGCGGTTCGTGAACGCCGGCCACGCACCACAGCATCAGAAGGGTAGCTGCCTCCCTGAACAGTTCAACTTTCAGGTCAAACAGGCTGAATGGCTTAAATGGAAAGATGTTCAGGATGTTCTCTGGATAGTAGAGTTCCCTCAGATAGACCACCACTGCTGCCTCTAAATAGCCCATTGCCACGGCAAAGATGATGGCATAAACTGATTTTCTCCACCTCATGTCTATCACCTCCCTGAGTTGTTTGAGCCTGGCGAATGATCCTAATATATCAAGAGACTCGGCCCTATCAGATTGTCCTTTGTCGATCATCTACGCCAATGCCCCCCCATTTACAGATCTATTACCC
>JAMOPK010000117.1 GCA_027064565.1 Caldifarciminota bacterium
CTCAAGTCCCTTCATCACGCCTGCGTCGCCAAGTCCCCGTAGGGCAGCAACTAACTTGATGTGCTCGTAAACCGTCAGGTGGCCGAAAAGTCCACCTTCCTCAGGCACATAGCTTATCATCGACTTGACCTTAATGGGGTCCTGCAGGATGCTCACGCCGTCAACCTGGACGTCACCGGAATCCGGTTTCAGGATCCCGGCTATGATTTTGATGGTGGTGGTTTTGCCGGCGCCGTTCGGGCCGAGGTAGCCCACGAGTTCGCCGTATCTTATCCCAAAACTTACTCCTCGAAGCGCCTGAACCGACCCGTAGCTCTTCCTCAGCGAGTCAACCAGGACGGCCTGAATCACCATTCTCCTCCCTGGATATCCTGAGGCGAGAGGTATTCCCGCCAGTTCGGCATGGAAGGCTCGCCCGGTGCGTTGGAGTAAACGAGTTTGTAATCGCCGGTGCCGTCTATATCGACGAAAACGAACTCAAGTCCCCGTCCCTTGTAGTAGAACCAGGTTTCCTTCTCAAGGTCGCTCATGGCAACACCGGATTTCTCGACCTCATCCGGAGGGCCGTATTTGATGTAAATCCTGCCTCGATCAGTAAACCTGCCCTTTTTCCTTCCGACCGAAAAATGCTCGTCAGCATATTTCACCCGCTCCATGATCTCTTTCAGAGTGTAACCCCTCTGGTGCCAGAATCTTTTGAGGAAAAGCACCTTGCCATCATCGGGCAGGTTCTCGTATTGGTCCATCTCCTCAGGGGAGGCGAAATACTCGATAAAACCTGCGTATTCGAGTATCTCCGAATCCGGCTCGACCACTGCGCCGTAACTATAGACGAACTCCTTTGTGCCGGTCACCTGCCGCGAATTCGACAAATCGGTGACCTGAACCCTGAGGTGGTATCTTCCGGGGATGATTTCGCCGAGGGCGATCCCACCAACCACAACCGACAGGGAATCGCCATGTTTCTCCTTTAGGGTCGGGCGGGTTGACCTCAATATCCTTCCATTTTCGTCCTCCACCACCGCCATGACGACGTATTTCCCGGTATCCGGCACAAGGTTATAGACCTCAAAGAGATAGATCAAAGTGTCATGGCCCGGGAAATAGGCATCGATGGGGTTGGGAACAAGTTTGAGGCCGTATCTCGAAAAAACTGAGCCTGTGTCCTCGCCCGTCGCCCATATCAGTTCGATGTCAGAAATCGAGAGGGTGTCCGGCGCCGAAGGCACGTTGATGGGCATCAACAGAGTGCCTTTCTTTTTTCCGGGGAATGACAACTCGAATTTCAGGTTGTAAGTGCCGGGTTCAAGGTAAAGCGCGAACATATCTATCACGAAAGGATTTGTTTTCGTGACATAGGCCCTGATGGGCAGTTCCCTTTCAACTGCCTGCTTTTTGCCCGACACATCGTCCAGCCTGAGTTTGAGCGTGTAATCAACGTAACCCGTGTCTCCGATAGAATTTCCGTCCAGCAGGTAGTAAATATCAACGCGACTCACCGTGCCGCTGTAAAAGACGGCTTTGTTGGCATAGAACCTGATTTTCCCGGACGAGACATACACATCGTCCGAGTGAAATAGCTGGCTATTCGCCAAAAGGATAGCCACTGTTAGGGTAAACAAGTTCATAGTCTCCCACTCCTGATTTGTCCACGAAAATGAATGTTAGACCCAGCGAATAATATCGCCAGATCTCGTAAGGCGGCGAATCCAGTTCAAATGGATGCCTTTCGATCTCATCTGGAGGGCCATATTTGATGTAAATCATGCCCCGATCGGTCTTGTAGCCGGGGATGTTGCCGTAGGAGAAATGTGCGTTCGCATATTTGACGCGCTCGATGTATTTCTCCATGAATTCGTTTTCCGGGGTGCCCGGGGTCGGGTCGCGCCGCTTCCAGAACTCCTGCCATTCCTTTGACCTCAGGGAATCCGGGGCATTTTTCAGGCTGTCGATCTCCCACGGTTCAGCGATATACCACAGGATGTCGGTGAGTTCGTCAAAATCCTTTTCTGAGAGCCTTCCGATGTTGAAAACGCTGAAATACAGCGTCCTTTTGTCTTTGCGCCCGCTATCTGAGAAGGTGGCCGAGAGCGCGTAGCTCCCGCTTTTCAGGGAATCGACTACTATCTCAAACACGGTGTCGCCGCTGACATTGAGTTCCCTGCGCCACAGCCACTCCGTGGAACCCGAATCCCTGAGTCCCATTTCGACGCTGTAGCTGCCGATCGCCCTGACCCACACGCCGAGGGTGCCGCCCGGAATCGATGAGGTGGAAACCAGCTCCTTGATGCCTTCCCGATAGCCTGCAAGGTTTATCGGGATCAGGTCGCTCACAGGCAGGTTGTAAGGCCCCATTTTGATTTTCTTCTCAAGTAGCATGTCCCGGTTTTCCACATCCCTCACTCTGATTTTCACCGTATAGCTCTTTTTGATCGGGACTCTGACCTTTGTCGTCCGGCTCAGAAGCAGGGAGTCTGCCCTCGTGCTGCTGTAGTCCTTGAGGTTGAAAGTGAAGTGTTTAATGCCGTTGTAAAGCCTTTCCCGGCCGGATTTTATCCTGATTTCCATATCCACTCCGGCCGAATAGACGCCGCCACTTTTGCGGAAAATTATCCTTGACGGTGGAAGTCTGAGATCGACCAGAATGGTGGCTGTTGTGTCTTTTGGAACCCAATAAGCTTTTACGCACGGCTCTGCAATCCCTGGAATTACCGATAGCAAAATGATTCCCAGAAGGTTCATCATACCATCCCCATTTGCCTTGCCATCTCTTCAAGCCTTCTGATCCTTTCTTCTATCGGCGGATGTGTTGAGAAAAGCGACGCAAGAGTGCCTCCGCTCAACGGATTCACGATGAAGAGGTGCGATGTCGCTGGATTGGCGTCCCGCATCGGATACCTCCTGACGCCTTCCGCGAGCTTTCTGAGGGCGTTTGCCAGCGCAAGCGGGTCGCCCGAAATCTTCGCTCCGGTCTCGTCTGCAAGGTATTCACGGCTCCTTGAGATGGCCATCTGGATCAACATCGCGGCGATCGGTGCGAGTATCACGGCGATGAGCAGGGATATCAGACCGTAAGCACCGCCTCCGCGCCTTCTCCTGTCACCCAATCCGCCAAACCACAGCGCCATCCTTGAGAGGTAGGTTATCGCACTGGCGATC
>JAMOPK010000118.1 GCA_027064565.1 Caldifarciminota bacterium
TCGACCACTGCAAGTGGATGGAGTCTGGGACTCATTGCTGACTCCTTTTGCAGGCCTCGCTGACTGCGACGCCGACAACGATTGCGATGACAATGCCGATGAAACCGGTTTCAATGAGGATGAAAGTCAGGATACCTGCGGCGATGCCTAAGTAAGGGCAATATTTTCTCATCATGGCTCGTCTCCGAAGTTCATTCTTCCACGAAATCCTTGAGGATGTCGCCAAACTTCTCACGTATCTGCCTGAGTGCCCGGTCTTTGAGCTGTCTTATCCGCTCCCTTGACACTCCCATCTGCTTGCCGATCTCCTCAAGCGTCCTCGGACGGCCATCAAGGAGGCCAAAATACAGCTCCAGAACCTTCCGATCCCTTGGTTTCAGGATTTTCAGTGCCTCCATGACCATCTCACGCCTTTCCCGCTCCTCGTAGCTCTTTTCGGGCGATGGGAGGGCATCCTGACCGAGGATGTCCGCAAGGGTCTGCTTGTCGCTGTCCGGATAGGCCGGCTGGTCGATGGAAATCTCTTTGATGGCAAGCTCCTGCGCTTCCTTGACTTCGTTCTCGGTGACCCCCAACTCCTTTGCGACCTCTTCGACTGTCGGCGTGGCGCCGTGCCGATGCATCAGCTCGCTCTCGGTCTCCTTGATCTTTTTGAGCTTGGAAAGGCTATCCGGGGATATGCGGATAAGGCGTGACTGCTCGTTCAATGCCTTCATGATGGCCTGACGTATCCACCAGATGGCGTAGGATAGGAATCTGACCTTCCGGTTGGGATCGAACCGCTCAAGTGCTCGCAAAAGCCCCATATTCCCCTCATTTATGAGGTCAGCAAGCGGCACACCATAACCCTGATATTTCTTGGCGATGCTAACAACAAACCTGAGATGGGAGTAAATGAGCTTTTCACGTGCCTCTTTGTCGCCGGCCTTGGCACGTTTGATGAGCTCCCGCTCCTCCTCTTCGGTGAGAAGCGGGATTTCGCTTATTTCCTTGAGATAAATCTCAAGGGACTTTTCGTCGATGTTGAGTGCGGCCATTAATTCCGCTCAAGCAGTTTTTTGTATCTCTCCTGAGGGTAAACATCGAGAGCTGCGATCCATTCTGAGAGTTTTCTAACCCTTTCCGCTGCGTCTTCCGGCATGGTGAACGGTCTGCCACGACCGTCGAGGATGACCCCCACGACTCCGCCTTCTACCTCTGTTTCCATCCGTTTGCCTTTACCCTCGCCGACGTCGAAATTCTTTTCAGGCTCGATTATCGCCTTTGCCTTCTCGCCGACGCCGAGCGGTATCCTGACCATCTGGCCGAACATCAGAGTACCGTCCCAGAGCGTCTTTCCGTCCTTCTCGATCCTGATCTTTGCGACAGGCTTGCCGGGCTTGGTTGTGCCTTTCGGGGCAATGGCGTGACCCAGACGGATCAGGCAGTCACGATCGAACACCTCAAGTGCCGCCTTTTCGCATGACTGAGCATCTTTTTCCTCGATCCAGTCAGCGGCTTTTCCTTCCTCGTAGGATTTCGGCACATTGGCCAGCACGCCCAGGTGAGGCATCATGAAGATGGAGTCAACCGTGAGCATCGTGACGCCTTCCGGCTGAAAGGCATCCAGCATCATCAGTGCCGACTGGACACGGCGCGGTGCGTGGGACAGGGCACCACCGGAGCCGATAATGAGGTCAAGGGACATCATGTCAACAAGGGTCTCGCCTGAAAGTTTCTGCTCGAAGGCCTCGGAGATCGTGCGTTCCTGCTGGACACCTTTGAGTCCAACGGCCATGGTCTTGTGGTGCTGGAGGGCGAGACGGAGCGCTTCCCTCGCAATGGCCTGCTCGATAATAAGTCCCTCAAGTGTCTGCGGGATCGTGGTCGGGCGGATCATCTTGTTGCGAATACGGTTACGAAGGTCGGAGATGTCGATTTTGAAAGGCACCCATCTCAGGATGTTCTCTATACCGGCCTCGACCATGACGTTTGAGATGGAATAGCTCATTCCGAGGTTTGCTGAGACCGTGCGGTTGAACACGCCCTGGAAAACGGAGAAGATGTCGGTTGTGGCACCGCCGATGTCCACACCGATGACCTCGATGTTAAACTGACGGGCTACTTTCTCCACGAGATAACCGACCGCTCCGGGTGTGGGCATGATGGGCACATCCGTCCACGTCATCAGTTTTTTGTAGCCCGGTGCATGTTGCATAACGTGCTCCATGAAAAGCTCATGGATTTTGTCGCGTGCCGGGCCGAGGTTCTCCCTTTCGAGAACCGGACGGATGTTGTCAACGATGTAAAGTGCGACCTTATCGCCGAGTATCCTCTTGATGTCCTCGCGGGCATCTTTGTTTCCAGCGTAGATGACCGGGAGTTTGTAGGTTGTGCCGAAGCGCGGTCTTGGGTCAGCGGCCGCAATAAGCTCGGCAAGCTCGATAACGTGTTTCTTTGTGCCGCCATCAACACCGCCTGCCAGCAGGATCATGTCCGGTCTGAGCCTGCGGATCAGCTCGACACGCTCATGCGGCATCCTGCCATCGTTCGATGCGATGACTTCCATGACGATGGCACCGGCGCCAAGCGCTGCACGGGCTGCACTTTCCGCAGTCATGCTTTTCACGACACCGGCCACGAGCATCTGAAGGCCGCCGCCCGCCGAAGATGTGGAGACGTAGATATCCACACCCTCTTTCTCGCTCTTGTGTGGCTTTACAAGCTTCTCGCCCTCAAGAAACCTCTTACCAGTAAGCTCTTCAACCTCTCTAAATGCGTTCAACACGCCTCTCGTAACGTCTTCAAATGGTGCTTCTACTGTGGTCGGCGCCTCGCCGCGCGCTATCAACCTGTAGCCTTCCTCTTTCTTCTCGATCAGAATTGCTTTTGTTGTCGTCGAACCACAATCTGTTGCAATTATGCTACGAATTCCCTCGTTTTTACTCATTCCCAAGGCCCTCCGTTTCTTTTTCGGCGATTATTTTAAAACTTAAATGGCAAAAACTCAAAACCTTTCGGTAAGGCCGTTCGGAGATTGGCATTGTCGGGCGAGACGCCCGACCCACAAGGACGCCCGACCCACTATTTTTTGAGTTAATCCTTGATGGGGGGTGTATTGTGCCGGGAGATCACGGATCGTGAGGAATTTTATGAGAGAGCTGCTGAGTGGA
>JAMOPK010000119.1 GCA_027064565.1 Caldifarciminota bacterium
GACAAAGCCCTGTCCACGGTTATCAAATTGGGCGTGAAAGACCCCGAAATAATCCAGTATCTCAAAAAGAAGATGAAAGAAATGCGAGGAGTGGGCCGGGATTATGCCCGGACTGCACTCGAAGAGCTCGAAGCGATGAAAGAGTAGTCAGGGTTAAAGCGAACTCGGGAACCGAAGGGCATCAGACATTGCCCGGATGTTCAGGCGAAAAGTTCTGACGGTTTGAATCTGAAGGCCGGGATAAAATACACCTGTGTGCCTTCAAATTGCATCTCTCCGGTGAAATTCTTTGTAACGACGAACGCTTCTGGAGGTTTGTATTTCTTTATGAATGAGGCCATCCCCCGGCTTATCGCGGGGCGGGCGAACTTCCTGAACTTTACCTCAATCGGAAGGTCATTGACGACGAAATCAACTTCAACACCAGTTTTTGCCTGCCAGTATCGCACATCGTCTATCCCGGCCTTCTTTAACTCCATGAACACATAGTTTTCAACGATGTGGCCAATGTCTTCACGAGTCCAATCGAGATCGAATCGCCTCAATATCCAGTTGCGAAATCCGGTATCAAAAAGGTAGCCTTTGCGCATCTTTATGACCTCTTTGCGTGGGTTTTTGAAAAATGGAGGCACGGTATGGAGGACAAATGTCGCCTCGAGGATCCTGATGTAGCTCTCCACGGTGGGGCGGGAGAGGTCGATGTCATTGGAAATAGAGCTTATGTTAAGCAACCCTCCAGCACGGGCAGCAAGTAACTTCAAAAGCGATGCAAATTTATCCGGATGCCTCAGGTGAAATAGCGGCAGGACATCCCTGAACAGGTAGGCTGAAAATAGTTCTTCAAGGAGCTTTGCCTTTCGATCCGTCTGAGGCTCAAGAACCACTGCAGGCATCCCGCCATAGATGAGGAATTCCATAAAGAGGCGCTGAAACGGCTCAAATTCCGGTCGGGGCAAAGATTTCAGCACTGAAGCGAGGTCCATTCGCTCTTTGAATGTCAGGAATTCCATGAAGCTCAACGGGTGGAGTTTAAATTCCACTTTGCGTCCAACGAGCCTGTCCCCCATGTCCCGGAAAATTTTTCCGCTGGAAGACCCGGAAACTATGAGCTTAACTCCTCTGGCATGATCAACGGTCAACTTGATAAGCTTTGTTCCTTCAGGATGATACTGTATCTCATCTATGAAAACATAACTGTTTTCGGGCAGTGTGAGGAGCGATTCAGGATCGGATAAAAGCGCAAGATCCGGGGTCATTTCCAGGTCATAAAAGAAGACCCGCCCCAGCCCATTTTTGATTATGTGTTGGGCGATCAGGAACATAAGGGAAGTTTTGCCCACCTGACGGGGGCCAAGTATCACGATAGCTTCGGGCCTGTCGAGCCACCGTATAACCGCATCCAGAATGAAACGCGGTTTGAGTTGCCTTCTGAGTATCTCATTTGCAGAAATCATAGGAAAAATGTAAACAAAGGTTTACAAAAAGTCAAACTTTTTGTAAAGTTCTACCTGCTGATGACGGCCTAATGACGGCCGTCCCACCGATGTTCTGGCCTTCTTCGCCTTCTTTCTGACTTATCCATCAGAGATTAAACCATAGACTGGTGAGTCAGGCGTCCATGTGGGTCGAGCGTCTTTGTGGGGCGGGCGTCTCGCCCGACAATACAATACAGCCAGAAGCAGTTTTGCATCCCATCGACATGTGGTCAGGCCTTTTCGGCCGGCCTAACCTTATAAGTTGATTGCGGTTCCGTGCCGCATAAATTAAAATTTCCGCCGATGAGAGACACTTACAAAAAAATTCTAAAGACCTATGCGGAATACCTTTTCAAAAGTGATATTTTTAAGATTGACAGAAAATTTCCGGTCTCCCAAATTTATGTGAATCTTGATTTTAAGAAAAAGGTCAAACCAAAACAAACTAAAACTGAGCCGAAAGTAGTGTCAATAGATGAGATTTTGAAGGTTTCGATGGGGTTGGTGATCGGGAAGCCCGGCGCTGGCAAAACTACTACCTTAAAATTCCTTGCCGTCCAACATCTTATAGCTCTTATCCGAGGATTTGAGATTCAGGCTGCTGGAATGGAAGAATTTCAGAAGTCCGAGGTTTCCATTAACATAGCTGAACCCTACCTGCCCATCTTTATCTATTTACCAAATAAACCCTTGGAGACCAAAGACCTCTACGAATTGGCAAAGGAAAGTTTCAGAAGTTGTATAGGCAAAGATGTAAGAGGTGTGGATCAGGTTTTTGAAAATTTCTGGAAAGACGGAAAGGTATTGATTCTGCTCGACTCCTTTGATGAGGCCAGCGCTCAGATCCAGCAGGAAGTAATCGAGGCTTTGAGAAAAGGCTATGAGACCAAGCCGAAAGTGCTCCTTGCAATGCGTGATGGGGTTTTCGAAGCGAAAAGCGACACATTCTGGAACATCTTTCCGGATGTATTTTCTATTCTTCCGCTCCAACTTCAGGACGAATTTATCTCGCTATGGGTAAAGGCGTTAAGTCCTCAGAAGGGGAATGAGGATGTCCAAAAATTTGTTAAGGATTTCAGAGATGCGCTTGACCGGCTTGAGCGCAGGCGGCTCTCTCTCCGCAAAAGCCTCGAAAATCCGCTCCTGTTCAAAATAACGATCGAGCTTGTTGTTGATAAGGGATTGGAGCTGTTGGACAAAGTCAATTCGAGGGCAGAACTCTATCGTGAATACACGGACAAGCTGATTAATAGGGGCCTCCAGCGGCTGAGCAGTATGGGCGTCGAACTCAGCGGAAAAGAGCGGGAGGAATGGGAGAAACTTGTCCGTAGTTCGCTTAAGGAGATAGCAGTCGAGCACATGGCTGAGGAGAAAATCTTGAGCCATGAAAGAATATCAGAACTGCCGAGCGTTAATGAATTGGAGGACAAGTTAAAGGAAAAACTTAGCGAGGAGAAGTTAAAGCTCTTTTCGGAGGGCATAGTGCCTGATAATCCTGCGCTTGGGTTCCTGTGCAACCATATCGGCATCGCAACGTCTCAGATCGAAACGGTCGAGTTCATGCACAAAACATTTCTCGAATACTTTTTCGCCCAATGGCTTCTCGACAGGTGGCATGAGAACAAAAAGGGGACATGGTGT
>JAMOPK010000120.1 GCA_027064565.1 Caldifarciminota bacterium
TGTGAGGACCTGCTTTTCGGCATGGCATCCGCTGAAGCGCTCATCCTGTTCGTAATAGTCGGGATATTCTCCATTTTCCAGTTCAGGATGTTTTCAAGGGAACTGGAATACTAAGCAAAGAGGCCTTATGTTCACAGCTTGAATCACCCGCTTTTGCCATTGAAACAACTGGAGAGTCGTTATGGATCGCAGGGAAAGGATCATCGAAGTAGCACGAGGACTGATTGCCCGCTATGGGTTTAAAAAGACCACAATGTCGGACATCGCTCAGGCTGCGGGCGTAGCAAAGGCCACACTATACCACTATTTCAGGTCCAAAGAGGATATCCTTCGGGAGATCATCAACATTGAAGGCAACCTGATGCGCTCAAGGTTGCTTGAAGTAGTCGAGAAGGACATGAGGGCCAGTGAGAAGCTCCTCTCCTATTCGGAGACGAGAATGCATTACCTCAGGCAATTAGTGGTTTGGCTATTGGCCGTTTGCTTTGTGGTGGCGAACATAACGCCCGTATTATCAAAGAGTTATGAGCTACAAGACTGTTCCAATCTCTTTGCATAACTGATCATCCCTATCCGCATTTCGCCTGTTGCCATTGCTACATCAATACTCGCCGTCTCACACGAGGTATCCTTTACTCCATGCCCACCTCTCTGTGTTCACCGTGTCCCTGTGTGATTTTTTTATTTCATTTTCACACGGAGACACAGAGGGCACAGAGAAATAAAAATTTCCATCACAAACAAAACGGCAAATGACCTTCGCAAACTTGACATTGAACTCTTTGAGAGGAAATAATCTCAACGTAAAAGGAGGGAGTCAGATGATCAGATATGGGAAATCTACCGAATTGCCTGAGGAAAGAGTAGAGATGGAAGGGGTCAAAGATGCTACAATCCAATGGTTGATAGCGAAAGAGCATGGAGCGCCCACTTTCGCCATGAGGCGGTTTCGGGTCAAACCCGGAGGTTATACGCCTTACCACACGCATCCTTATGAGCATGAGGTATATGTTCTCAGCGGTAAAGGCGTTGCTGTCATAGAGGATCAGGAATATCCGCTGGAGAAGGATTCCTTCATTCTGGTTCCCCCTGATCTCAGGCATCAGTTCAAAAACACAGGGGATGAGGATCTGATTTTCCTCTGCATCATTCCTATTCAATGAGCCGTTTCTGATCATGGGGAGAATCAAACAGCCCAATCCGGCAAAGCTGATAGTGGGCATAATAGCAGCGAAGGGATTCGTCAAGAAGGCGCACGAGGTTATCGAGGAAAACCTCGGTCATATAGACCACTTTAGCCCTGTTATTCCCTTTGATTGGACAAATTACTACCTGAAGGAAATGGGGGAAGACCTGCTGAGACAATGGGTCTCCGTGAAGGGACTCGTTCAACAGGATGCTTTACCTGACATCAAGATTTTGACCAACGAGCTGGAGATGAGATTCGCTGTCAATGGCAGGCGAAGGATCAACCTTGATCCCGGCCTGCTGATGCATTCCAGATTAATTCTTGCCACCACAAAGGATTATTCTCACAGGATATACATCGGAAAGGGCATCTTTGCTGAGGTTACGCTCATCTATCGCAGAAAGGTTGGATTTCAGCCTTTGCCTTGGACATATCCGGATTACAAAAGCGAAACCGCCCTTAAATTTTTCTCAGAAGTCAGAAAAACTTATATGGAGGAGCTGAGCCAATACCTGGCCCAACAGGCACAGATAGCCGATATACAGGAGGTGTAACATGAGCAACAAAGTCGTCCATGAGTTCAAAGTCGATGGGAAATTGGTTCAGATCGTTCAGGGCGACATAACCCTTGAGGAGGTGGATGCCATTGTGAATGCGGCCAACAGTTACCTCAAGCACGGTGGCGGTGTGGCCGGAGCAATAGTCAGACGGGGCGGAAGGATAATCCAGCAGGAAAGCGATGAGATTGTGAGAAAGCACGGGCCGGTGCCGGTGGGGATTGCCGTTGTTACCTCAGGGGGTAACCTGAAGGCGAAATATGTCATCCACACCGTCGGGCCACGCTGGGGCGAGGGCAATGAGGACGAGAAACTGCGCAGTGCAGTCAGAAGCGCTCTTGAGAGAGCGTCTGAGCTTGGCCTCAGGTCCATATCGATTCCCGCCATAAGCACAGGCATTTTTGGATTCCCGAAAGAGAGAGGCGCCGAGATCATCCTCAACGAAGTTGTGCGTTTTCTCAGAGAGAAGGATACATCACTGGAAATCGTGAGATTGTGCAACATCGATGCCCTTACGACGGACATCTTTGTGAGGAAAGCAAAGGAACTTCAGACCTGAAGACGCTACTGCAAATTCAGGACGACCATTTCCTGAGCAGAGACATCGGAAATGTGATTTTAATCACCGGATACCTAAAGCTCTTAGCGCCAAAGGACGCTTTGAATGCCATCAGGGAAGCTTTTCCCAGACTTGCTCCCATGTTATACCACGTAGCACCACGCTCATAAGCCAACCTTATCGCTTCGACGTGTAAAAAGTTGTTCGGACGGAGGTGCAGCCATCTGGTGAATGAGGCGCCATGCCAGTAAAAAACTTCTCCCTTCCCTATCAGCAACCATAGCCCGGCTATGGGCTGTGAATCAACGTAAGCCATAAGAAGATGGACGTTTTTCAGTTGGTGCAATCTGTTGAAAAAAATCAAGGAGTATCTCATCTTGCCCCTTTGCCTCGCAGCAGTCTCACGATACATGCGGTAATAGACCTCAACATCCTCCTCTTCGCCGAACTTCAATTTGACGCCTGCTCTGACCGCCTTGCGATAATTTCGTTTACATGCTGAGCTACACCCTGAGAGCGGATCTTTCGGCACCGGTGTGATCGCCATCGTCTCGGCCCATCTCAGAGGGAACGAGCATTTTTCCATGCCGATTACGTAGTTATGCCATGGAGTTCCGTTGAAAACGACTTTGACTGACCCGAAAGCCGATGCCGCTGCCGCGAGATGCTGGCAGATTGTCCCGATATCTATGGTTGATGGCGGTTGTATCGGGCCGCCGTAAGTTCCAAATGGGCCGCTGTGCAGGGTTTTTAGAAAAAACTTTCTCTTGATGAGGAAAGGAATTTT
>JAMOPK010000121.1 GCA_027064565.1 Caldifarciminota bacterium
CTATCTGCTTCCTCCTTTATAGCTACAAGCTGACGGTAATAGGGGAAACTCTCATCGGTTGATTCGAGGATGACCTTTGCAAGCCCGCCGATCACGGTCAAGGGATTTTTGAAGTCATGGGTTATCTGATGGACAATCTCGCCGACCGCCGCCATCTTTTCCATCCTCATAACCTCTTTATGGTATTCCCTGAGAGCGGTGTTGAGCCTGTGCACCTCCTCAAGGTTGCGCTGGAGTTCCTCGTAATAAAGCGCCCGCTCGATGGCTATCGACCCCTGATAGGACATAACTTCCAGAAATTCAAGGCTTTCCTCCTCGATAGGCTGACCGGTTATGAAATTGTCAGCTATTATCAGGCCCACCGGTTTATCGCCAGATGTTAAAGGGGAAAGGGCATATTCCTGAGTCCCAATCAGTCCTGAAATCATGCGAAGGACGCCTCTCGCAGGCTGTTTTATCCTGATCGCACGCTTTGAACTAACAATGTTGCCGATGGTCTCGGTCTCGTAGGGGATTATCAGGTTTTCGAGGATGTTCGCAAATTTGGCTCGTTCCTTCTCAAACAATTCATCGGAGAACCGGGAGATCAGGATTTTCAGGGTGCGGGCTTCCGGGTGCTGCCATATTCTGGAGGCCTCATCGGCATCTCTTGGGCCAATGGCGAAATAGCCTTTGAACATGGAGGTTTCGTGATCATAAAGCAGCAAAAATGCCCTGTTGAAGGCCGCTCCCTCACGGCAGGTTATGGCAACCAGAAGGATGTAAGCGGCCTCCCTCAGCGTCTTTGCTGATTGAAGCGCGGCAAGGACTTCATGATAGACCTGAAATCTTCGGGAATGAACTGTAAGAAGCCGATTAAGTTTGATATTTTCCCTGTTTCTGCGGGCAAGTTCCTCGAAGGCTATCTTGAGAGTTCTTGTCACTTCGTCCTTATCCGAGAGGTCAAGACTAAGGATGTCGTCATAGAACTTTTTGCATTCCACGCATCTCGCTCTGACCCTGAGTTCCTGATTTTTTAAAAATTCAACCTCTTCAGGCAGGATAAAAGGGCATTCACCGGGCTCCAGCTCTTTTTTGAGCCAGCAAAAATCATTGGACGTTGACATTTGCATCTTATGTTAAATTCAGCTCACGACCCTTGTCAAGCAAACGAATTGCGGCGTCTGAAAAATAAATTGTTGTTAACCACAACACCTGAGCTATCGATCTCAATCAACTCCATTCTGGATGTATCTGCCGTTGGATTCAAAATGATCAGTCAAACAACTTGTTTTCATCTCTGTCCCACCATGGCGTCTCAGGGCTTATAATTTTGACCACCATCAACAAAGGAGAAAAGCCTTTTTATGGAAGCCAGAACCGGAACGAAGGTCAGCCTCATCGATGGTTCGAGGCTTATAGTTGAATCCCTTGTCAGATCGGGTGCCGATATCTACATCGGCTACCCCATAACCCCCACCAACTGGATTTACGCCTACTCGCAGAAGCGATTTCCCATGATGCTTGCGGCTCCAGACGAAATAACAACGCTCCAGTGGATGGCCGGGTGGTCGGCTGCTGGATACACACCTGTGACAGCGACATCATTCCCGGGATTTGCGCTTATGGTGGAATCCATCAATATGGCGTTCATGATGGAGTTGCCGATGGTGATAGTGCTGGCCCAGCGGCTCGGCCCGTCCACGGGCACAGCAACCGCAGGCGCACAGGGCGACCTGCTGCTGATAAACGGCCTTATTTCAGGTGGTTACCCTGTCCCGACTTTCTCGCCGTCTAATATGATAGACTGCTGGAAACTGCCCAACATCGCCCTGAGAACAGCCGTCGAACTCAGGACACCGGTGATCGTTCTGACGTCCAAGGAAATGGTTATGACGAAATTCACGGTTGACCTCTCGGAACTGCCAGAACTGGAACCCATCAGGCGGAAGTTTTACGAAGGAGACAAACCTTACAGGCCGTATCTGCCGCGCGAGAACATGGTTCCCGAATTCCTGCCTGTGGGCAACGACAGATGGCAGGTGAGACTGACGGCATCGACGCACAACGAGGATGGCATCATCCAGCATACATCCACCGAGGCGATGGACAACACCCGCAGGTTGCAGGCCAAGATGTTCAGGAACCTTGACTCCTACCTGAGCTTTGAGTTAGACGAGGTGCCCGGTGCCGATACCCTTCTGATTTCTTACGGCATAACTGCATTGGCAGCACGTGAGGCGACCCGGCGGATGAGGGAGATGGGTTACCGCATCAGCCTGCTCATCGTTAAGACCCTGATCCCGGTAGCTCCCCTTTTCTATCAGATTTTCCAGCATTACAGCAGGATAGTCGTTGCAGAGGAGAACCTCAACGGCGAATACAAGGAGATACTTTTCGGCAAGAATCCCGGGCCGAACGTCGTGGGCGTCAATGCGATAGGCAAGATGATCTCACCGGATGACATAATCGAAGGAGTGTTGAAAAATGACTAAGTTTGTTGAGACCAACAATTTACCGTTCTGTCCCGGATGCGGGCACCGTGTGGCGGTCCTGAACACGGAAAAGGCCCTCGAACGGCTCGGTTTCAATCCTCTTGACGTGATTCTGGTGACGGACATCGGCTGTCACGGGATCGTCGATAAGAATTTCTACACCCACACGATACACGGATTGCATGGTCGCTCTCCTGCCCTTGCCGCTGGTGTTGCTGCGGCGCTGAGGAATCCGAAAAAGAAGGTCATCGTTTATATGGGCGACGGCGGAGCCACCATCGGACTCCAGCATCTGGTCGAGGCCGCACATCGCAACTTCAACATGACGGTCTTTGTGCTCAACAACATGCTTTATGGCATGACCGGCGGTCAGGGCAGTGGCCTCACGCCGAAAAACTACCGGACCATGACCTATCCGGAAGGCCATCCCCAGCGTGGTTACGACCTCATTGACATCATCCATGCCGCAAGGGCGCCCTATGCAAGGAGGCTTGTCGGACGTGGCGATTATTCGGACATCATAGCTGAAGCGCTTTCGATAAACGGGTTCGCCCTGCTGGAAATCGTCGAGATATGCCCCAGCTATGGCCTCAAGTTTAACC
>JAMOPK010000122.1 GCA_027064565.1 Caldifarciminota bacterium
TTTGAAAAAGGCACGCTTATCCGTGAGGGCGTGGAGTCGATAATGAATCCATTTGATGCCTATGCTGTTGAGGAGGCTCTGAGGGTTCGGGAAAGGCTGAACGACGGGAGCCGCGTCATTGCCATTTCCATGGGCCCGCCGCAGGCCGAAGCGGTGATCAAGGAAGCGATTGCGATGGGGGCGGACGACGGCATTCTCCTCTCGGACAGGGCCTTCGCCGGTGCGGACACGCTTGCAACCAGCTATTCCCTTGCAATGGCGATCAGGAAGATCGGCGATTTTGGTGTCATTTTCGCCGGCCGGCAGGCCATCGACGGAGATACGGGTCAGACCGGGCCGGAACTGGCCACATGGCTGGATATTCCTCAGGTCACTTACGTCCAGAAAATCGAGGAGATCACACCGGAAAAAGCCATCGTCCAGAGAATGACCACCTACGGCTATGACAGAATCGAAGTCCGGCTTCCCGCGGTCTTCACGGTTGTCAAAGACATCAATCAGCCGAGACTCCCTTCTTTCAGGGGCGTGATGAAGGCCAAAAGGTTCAAAGTCAAAGTGTGGACCGCCGATGACGTGAATGCGGACAAACGTTTTATAGGTCTCGATGGCTCCCCGACAAGGGTGAAAAAGATGTTCGCTCCGCCGCAAAAACACAGACAGGGCGTGAAATGGGAAGGCGACCCGGTGGAACTGGCAGAAAAATTGGCGGAGGAGCTGAGGAAACTGGGCCTGATCAGGTAATCGTTGCCGAAATAACATTCGATGACTCAGCTCGCGTCAAAGTCTTGTTCAATGGCCCTCGTGTTTTTAGGATAGAACTTTCCGGGATTCCCCGATTCCCTGTGAAGGGACTCAGAATCTCATCAACGGCGCGCCCCGAAATCGGAAACAGTATCAACATCCTCGCCGACTACCTTCTGGGCAGGTCATGCAACCTTCATCTGATTCCAGTGGTTTTGAGTGGATTGAGCGAGTTCTCGTCCAGAGTGTTGACAGTTCTCCATAAGACCACAGGATGCGGAGAAACCATCACTTACGGGGAACTTGCTATGAGAGTGGGAATGAGTTCGCCCCGCGCTGTTGGACAGGCGATGCGCAGAAACCCCATTCCAATTGTAATTCCCTGTCACCGGGTTGTCGCCAGAAACGGCATCGGCGGTTATTCAGCTGGCTTGCACTGGAAAAAATTTCTCTTGAAGCTTGAGCGCTCGATCGTTGGGACTCTCTGAGAGCCTATTGGCTTATCCTGAACAAAAACGGCCGCCCTTTGGGCGGCCGCTCTCTCTGCAACCAGAACACTCACAGCGCTATTTTCCTGTTGAAATCGCCCTGCCGAGTTTGAAGGCCTTTTTGTTCTCCTCTATCGCTCTCGGCACACGTTTCTCGATCACCGAAAGCCATGTCTCCTCAGAGAACGGCAGGAAAGACGAAAGCACGCCGAGCAGCACGACATTGACGGTGCGTTCATTGCCGGCCTCACGCGCATACTTCAGGCCGTCCACGATGAAGGACTGGCTGGCAATGGATGCGATGGTCTCATCTATGTTTTCGGGGTAGGTGTCGAGGCCAATCGCCACTACAGTCGGCACGATCTCAAGGTCATTGGCTATAACAACCCCGTGCTCAGGATGCAGGTAATGGATCCATCTGAGCGCCTCGGCCTTCTCGAAAGCGAGGATTGCGTCGGCCGTGCCTTCTTCGATCAACGGTGAGTATATCTTTTCGCCGATCCTGACGTGGCTGACAACGCTGCCGCCGCGCTGCGACATCCCGTGCACCTCGCTCTTTTTAACATCGTATCCCTCTTCCATCGCCACGAGGGCAAGCAATTCAGAGGCAAGGATGATGCCCTGCCCACCAACTCCACTGATTATGATGTTTTTCGATTCCATAATTGCCTCCTCACATCTAAAATGGCCTGGCGTCTCTGGCGTAGTAGATTCGCCGGCTCAGACTTGAGTCTATGGTTCCCTCAATGTAGCGCTTCTTGCTGAGGAACCACGGCACCACATCGGGGAGATACTTTCGGATCATGCCTATCCCGCGCCTATCCTCGCCGATGAGATGGCACCGGGCGTAAAGCTCCACCGCATAACTCGTTAGAGGGTAATTTTTGCCCCCGGACTTTATGCGTGAAACGATTTTGTAGATGTCATTATTAACCTGTGTCCTGAATTTCGACGTCACATCCACCAGTTTGTTGTTTTTGAGCTGAAGCACGTTAAAATACCATGGCGAGGTTGCGAAAGGGGTCTCAAAATATGCGAAATCGTCGTTCCATAAGATTATCTCCACGATGCCATCGCCATCGAGGTCGCGGAACTCCGCAAAGCCATTTCCCGCAAAAAGGCCAGCCACGAAATCAACGGTGCCGCGGTTTGGCCTGTAAACCTCATAACTGGTGCAGCAATGGGCGCCGTAGGTGTAATCGGTTACGATGATCTCATCGCGGCCATCCGCATCGAGATCCAGCACCTGAATGGGTGCTGGGCAATAGGGGCAGTAGCTGGTTGAATCCACCACACGTCCCCGCGAGACGAACAGCAGCAATCCTCCTCTGCCCTGCTGGACCCCGTAAATTAGCTCAAGTTCCCCGACGTTCAACCGGTTGACGTTCTGGAGGTTGTATTGCGCCCCAATCTCATCGATAGCTGGCGAAGCGGCCGGCGAACTTTGCAACAACCCGAATAAAAGCCAGGCCAGATACATTTTCTCAATTCACCTCTTCAGGATGTATTGCATCGAACGGACAGGTCTGGATGCAGAGTTCGCATCCAACACAGAGCAATGGGTCTATTTTGGCTTTCTTGTTTTCGTCCACCCCGATCGCCGGGCATCCCAGCCTCAGACAGAGATGGCACTTATCGCCCCGACAGGCCTCGGCATCGATGTATTTCTTCGGTCTTTTAGCTGCGGCCTTCCGCTCCTCAGGGAGAAGTGCGCATGGACGTTCAGCGATAACCACCGCAGGCTCATCGGCCTCCATTGCGTTTTTCAGAGCTTTGTAAGTCGCTTTGAGGTCGTGGGGATCGACCTTCGTGACGTGGTTGATGCCCACAGCACGAACGAGTTGCT
>JAMOPK010000123.1 GCA_027064565.1 Caldifarciminota bacterium
TAACCTTCATCGACAAGAACGACCGCGTTAAGTTCTTTTCAGGCGGTGACAGGCTATTTTTCCGCTCACCGTCGATCATCGGTCGGCCCGTGCAGCTGTGCCATCCGCCGCGCAGCGTTCACATCGTCAACAAGATACTCAAAGCGTTCAAGAGCGGAGAACGTGACCATGCGGATTTCTGGATCCAGATGGGCGGCAAATTCGTTTACATCAGGTATTTCGCCGTCAGGAACGACAAAGGCGAGTATATCGGCACGCTGGAAGTCACTCAGGAAGTGAGCGAAATCCGCAACCTGAAGGGCGAAAAGCGGCTTCTGGACTGGCACAAAGACAGAAAGCCCTCAGGCAACAAACCGGCTGACAAGTTCCCAGAGGACAGCGACGCCAAACCTGAGATTGCGCAGTGAGATGCGCTCGTTGTCTCCATGAATCAGCTCAAGGATGGGCAAATCAGGCTCCTGAATGCAGGGGGAGAAGCCATAGACCCTGACACCCTTTGCGGCTAAAAATCGACCGTCGGTGGTTCCCGTGACCATCATGGGCACGACCTTGCTGCCCGGCACAAATTCTATGAGCACCGATTTCATGGCGTGGAAAAGCGTGTATTTGCTATCCATGAATTTTTCCGCCATACTTTACCTCCGACTTTCGCAGGTTACAGTCCTTATTTTGTCGGTTGTTAGCTTTCGTTGGAAATTATGCCCCTTTTCGTCCTTGACAGTCGTTGACTATTCTTTAAATTTCATGCCCTAAATAACAGGTTAACCCAAAATCTGGAGGAGAAAATGACAGCAATTAAGGCTGAATTCCTATCCTGGACACCTTTGCTCAACGGAAAAAAGGGATTTCCGAGGGACAGAAGGGGAAATCCATACATCCCCGGGAGATTCCTGATTCAGGCTGTGCAGAGCAGCATAATTTTTTATTACACCGGAAAAGACAAATTCGTGGAAAAGCGAATTCGCCGATACCTCACTGGCGGATTTCGGGCGGCGAAAGTGGTTCCCGATATGCTGAACATCGTCATCGATCGATACGATGTGCTTACCGGGTTCTGGGTGCCCGACAGAATTTACATCCCATCTGAAAACGTCAGAACGGTTACAGCCGTGGTCTATGACATAGAGAAAGATGAGGAAGTGGAGGCCATTGATGTGGAGGCCTTCATCGGGACCACGACGTTCAAGATAAACATGAAAGCTCCAGAGAAGATTAAGGCAGCTGCCCATTCCTTCAGCGAATCACTGGCAAGGATAGAACGGGATTTTGTCGAGGAAATCGAGCCTTTAAAGAAGTTTTACGACGAATACATCAACGAACTTAAAAAGCAACAGATACCACTCAGGATGGGCTGGTGGACGGACAACCGTTATGACGGAAGTTTGCTTTTCTTCTGGAAAATCAAAGAAGTGCGAGACGAGATCATCAAAAAATTCGGAATAGACATCCTGCCTCGCAGGATCATCTATGTAGTTTCAGAAAATGCGCCTGCGGGCTGGGGTGAGATTAAAATCACTCCCGAAAATGAAGGAGCATAACCGGATTGACTCATCAAAAATCTATACGAAACGGCATCCGTTGGCTCAGTAATCCTATATGAAATGCTTTATCCCCTTCCCCGGATCACAGCTGGAAAGAGGGCATCAAATTGGTTGACAAGAAATTGGATGACCAGGAAAAAGATAACAATGAATCAATCACTTCCAGCCGTAAGTAAAACTTAAACGTAAGGTGAGAAAAGGGTCAAAGATAAAGAGGGAATGTAATTTGGCGAAGACGCCATATGAAAGGGTGTTGGCTCAACCTGATGTGCCAGAAGAAGTAAAGGACAGCCTGAGGGAGGGACATGAAGGACTGAACCCTGTCGAGCTCAGGAAAAATATCAAAAATTACAGAAAAAAACTTTACTCTTTAGCAACGCCAGTTCAGGGGTATATTGTGAATAGATTTTCTCATGGTGCAATAAGCTTTTGTGGAATCATCGTCCAGAAAAGTTGAGAATAGACCGGGCCCCTGCCTTTCCCGAAACATATCGCCCCAGAATTGTCCCTCAATCTCAACCCCTGGGGTCAACTGGACGGATTGGGGGATGGCTGTCCGATAAATTGCCTGCACTAAGAGATAAGCTTTATCCACTCAAAAATTGGGACAATTATGACAGGAGCATTGCAGGAAGCATGATGATTTCGGTCTGATCGATTCGAGAGCGGGCTGAGTGCGATTTCGTCGCTACAATTGCATGAGGCGGATTAAACTTCTTGCAGAAACTTCTTAGAGAGGCAGGAACAGCTGTCTGTTCCCTGAATTTCACTTCAATCGGAACGATCATTTCACCGTCAAGTATGAGGAAATCCACCTCCACACCGCTTTTCTTTCGCCAGAACCTAAGCCGTTGATGTGGTTTGAGCCTGCGAATAAGTCCCATGAAAACAGCGTTTTCCGCATAAACACCTGCCTCTTTCGGACGTCGATGGATTGGAGAGAAGTTGCCAAGTCCCCAGCTCAAAAGTCCTGTGTCAACGATGTAAACTTTGGGCGATTTCTTTATCTCTGTCCGGGGATTCACTCCAAAAGGATGTAACTTTTTCACGAGGAAAAGCGCTTCTAATAGCTGGACATAGCTCCTGACGGTCTTAACGCTTATCCCGACGTCGCGGGCTATTTCGGTAAGGTTCAGAAGACTCCCGACTGTGCCCGTGAGCGCAAGAAAAACCTTCTCAAAAGTAGCAGCATCCCGCCCTGATAGCAACAGTTTCAGGTCTCGAACGGCGTATATCCTGAAGATCTGGCTCAGAAGTTTCGATTTGACCTCGCTTTTTTCCGAAAGCACCACTTCCGGAAACCCGCCATAGACCAGATACTCCGAATAAAGCTCTATAACACGTTCAGGGATGCGGAACTCTGGCAAGATCGGCTTCTTCACATCGATGTCGGGCAGCATATTCAAATATCTGGTTTCACCTCTGAATCTCAAAAATTCCCTGAAACTCAAAGGATAAAGCTCAAATTCGACGATTCGCCCTATCATGGAGTCCCTGAAACCACGTAGCACAGCCGTGC
>JAMOPK010000124.1 GCA_027064565.1 Caldifarciminota bacterium
TATAATTGACATCTCCAATCCCGGGGCGCCTCTGGTCAGGAGCGCATACCTCCTGTCGAATCCGGCAAGCGGCGTGGTTGCAACGGATAGCCTGCTTTTCATCGCCGATGGTGAACCCTTCTATTTCCATCAATCCAGCGTTTATGCCTTCGACATCTCACAGCCTGTCCTGCCGACAGAGCTGTGGCATTACGGCTCACCGGATGTCCCTCACTCCGTGTTGGCGCATGGCAACTATGCCTACCTCACGACCCGGACAACCGGGCTCTACATCCTCGATGTGTCCGACCCGGCCCACGTCCACACAATAGCACATTATGACGATGACCTTCAGGACAGCAAGGGGATATATGTCGATGGCAACTACGCTTACGTCGCAGATGAATTTTCCCTCAAAATCATTGACGTTTCGGATCCTGCCAATCCGCATGAAGTGAGTTCCCTGACTTCACCGGGCGGTTACGTCGATGATGTCGTGGTCAGCGGAAACACCGCTGTAACAGCGGGATTCTATTTTCTGGTGGTTGACGTAGCTGACCGCACAGACCCGCACTGGGTTATCCGCGGGCATCTGCTCTCTCAAACGATCTCGGTGGGCATCTACGACCATTACGGCTATGCGGTTTGCAGCGCGCCGGGCAGCGGGGTGTTTGTGTTCGACCTGTCGAATATCCCGGACACCACGGAGTTCTGGCCGATAGACAGCTGGGATTACAACAACTACATTTACTCCGGCACGGTCTCAGACTCCCTTGTGGCAGTTGCAACGTATTACGACGGTGTGAAACTGCTTACCGACCCGCTGAGCATCCATGAGATAGGCTCAATTGCCTCACCTTCTGTTGCGTATCACGCTGTGGTTGAGGGTAATACGTTGTTCATGGCCACGGAAGGTGGACTTTTCGCTTACGACATAACGGACATCTCCAACCCAGTCCAGGCTGGCTATTACACAGGGACGCCCTACGGTCTGGACAGGGTCTTTGTCGCCGGGAGCCGGGTCTTCGCTGTGGATGAATACAGCGGGATCAAAATCTTCGATTACAGGCCTCCGGAGATATCGGAACAGCCCATCGCTGACGTGGGGCATCGTGCTGAGGTCATTTTCGTTCAAGGCAGACCGGCCGTCAGGTTTGAGCTTCCCCGGATCGAGCCTGTCACACTTTCCGTTTTCGATGTTGCGGGGCGGTCAGTCTGGGGAAAGAGCTTTTATCCTGAGAGAACTTTTATCACAGTGGAATTGCCGGCCGATCTAAATTCAGGGGTATATGTGGTGGAGGTGAAATCGGCTCACCTCACATCAAACTCAAAGCTAATCGTGGTGAAATAAGCAGCAGCAACTTGAAACATCAATGAAAATTTTTGAACAGTCTCGGTTAAGAGGCAAATTTTAAGCAAAAACTTGCAGAATCCACGTTCAAACGGGATAATGGCACGCCTTATGAGAAAGTTCACATTGATTGCGTTGTTTTTTGTGGTTTTACTGGCCTCAGGTGGCTGTCTGCCGCCCGGTTTCAGGGTTACGCGCATCAGGTATAGAAACGACCTCGCCGTCCGTATGGTCAGGAAACTCATCCCCGACCTCAAGCGCAAGAAGGTATTTGGCCGCTTCTACCTGCGGAAATATGGGCTGGAGGGCGAATTTGTGCTGGTGACTGATACAACGTCCATGGTCTTTTATCCGATAAGCCCGGTCATCAACACCCCCGTCAGGATAGACTCTTCCAATTTTCCGGAATTTCTGACCCTCCTCAGGGATACTCACGAAATCGTGGTGGATTCGGCGTTTATCCAGATAGGGACCAATGTAACTGAAATTTATGGAAACATAGACGGACTCAAATTCAGGAGCTTTTTCAGTAAGGATCTGCCACGGGAGCTTATCTTGTCGGACAGTTTATCGGTTGAGATGAAAGGTTTTAAACCAGCGGGCACCGACCGATTTTACCCGTCCCGACTCACAATTAAAACTCCCGAGAACGGGACGATCGATGCCCGCATAGATTCCATCGCTGTCAATCCCTCTTAAGCGGCACCAACTTTGCCCCTTCCAGAGCAGGCGGCACGTGGAAAACGCCCTCGTCGTCCACAAGCTTGAGGATGGATTTCGTCGGGCACTTCGCTATCACTTTTTCGGAGTTCTCGTCAACTGGACCATGGTCGAGTATCACGGCAAGATTGTTCCTTATCTCCATGGAGCCTTCAGGTGCGTTCCTCACGCACAGCCGACAGGCTATGCAGGCATAATCGCAATATTTCCTCGCATTCGCTCCCTTGTCCTGATTCTTGCACAGCACAAAAACTTTCTGAGAAATGGGGACAAGCTCGATGATGTCCCTCGGACATGCCTCAACGCACAGGCCGCAGCCGGTGCATTTGTCACGATCCACGAGCGGGATGCCCTTATCCGTCATGTGGATGGCATCAAATGGGCATGCTGCAACACAATCGCCCAATCCGAGGCAACCCCAGTAGCATTCCTTGTCGCCGCCGAGTGTGAAATGTGCTGCCCGACAGCTATTGATCCCATGGTAGATGGCGCGTTTGAGTGCAGCCTCGTTGGTGCCCTGACACATCACCTGAGCAACTTTTTTCTCACCGACCTCAACCCCTTCCACGCCCAGGATCTTCGCTATTTTCTCCACTACATCGGCGCCGCCCGGCCCGCACTTGTCGATAGGGGCACCTTCTTTGACGATGGCCTCTGCGTAGGCGGAACAGCCCGGATATCCGCAGGCACCGCAGTTGGCGCCCGGAAGCACAGCCTCGATCTCCTTGATCCTCGGATCCTCCTCAACAGCCAGTTTCTTATATGCCAGAAGCAGGATTATGGCGAACAGCAGGCCAATTCCGCCCATTGTGAGAAAGGAGAGCAATGTGATGCTCATGATCAACCTCCTCCAAGCATGCCGGAAAAGCCCATGAAGGCAAGGGCGAGGAGTCCGGCGATTATAAGCGTTATCCCGCCACCTTTGAGGGGTTCAGGGACATCAGCGTGCTCGATCTCTTCACGTATTCCGGCCATTATCGTGAGTGCAAGCGTGAAACCGAGCCCG
>JAMOPK010000125.1 GCA_027064565.1 Caldifarciminota bacterium
AGAAGTCGATAAGCGAAAAATTCTTGAGATGTCCCTTAAACAGATAGAAAAGGCGCACGGCAAAGGTGCTGTAATGCGTCTTGGGGACATGGCTTCTCAGAAAGTGCCCGTGATACCTACGGGCTCACTCAGCCTTGACATGGCGCTGGGAGTGGGTGGGTATCCACGGGGGCGCGTTGTGGAGATCTTCGGGCCGGAGTCCTCCGGCAAAACGACCCTTGCTTTACACGCAATTGCCGAAGTTCAAAAAGCCGGTGGTGTAGCCGTTTTCATCGATGCCGAGCATGCTATGGATCCGATCTACGCTCAGGCGCTTGGCGTGAACCTTGAAGACTTGCTTGTCTCTCAGCCCGACACCGGCGAACAGGCGCTGGATATAGCTGAGACCCTCGTGCGAAGCGGGGCAGTTGACCTGATCGTGGTCGATTCCGTCGCAGCCCTTGTGCCGAGAGCCGAGATTGACGGTGAGATGAGCGACATGCAGGTCGGACTTCAGGCGCGACTTATGGCCAAGGCCATGCGCAAATTGGTCAGCGTCATGTCAAAATCGAAAACCTGTGCCATTTTCATCAACCAGTTGAGACACAAAATCGGTTCCATCGGTTACGGGCCGCAGGAGACAACGCCCGGCGGCCTTGCTTTAAAATTCCACGCCAGCATAAGGCTCGACATCAGGCGCATAGCCACCCTAAAGGCCGGGGATACCCCGGTTGGCAACCGTGTAAGGGTGAAGGTTGTCAAAAACAAGCTTGCGCCGCCTTTCCGGGTGGCAGAATTTGATATCATTTATGGCAAGGGCATTTCACGTGAGGGTGAATTGATAGATTACGGGGTGAAATTCGGTATCATAACCAAATCTGGCACCTGGTATCGCTATGGGCAGACTCAGTTGGGTCAGGGGCGTGAGAACGCGCGCCGTTTTCTTGAGGAGAATCCACAGGTGGCGAGAGAGATCGAGGCCAAAATAAGGGAAACCCTTGGAATGGCCCCGATTGTGTTTGATGTGGGGGAAGAGGAAACAGAGGAGAAAGGCAAATGAGAGAAAAGATAATTGCTGGCAACTGGAAAATGAATAAAACTGTGCCTGAAGCGCTCAGCCTTGTTCAGGAAATAAAGATCAAGCTCACCCGTAGTGACTACAAGGTGGTTGTCATTCCACCATTTACAGCACTCTATTCGGTGGGAGGCGCAATAAGCGGCTCGCCTATAAAGCTTGGTGCCCAGAATGTCTTCTGGGAGGACGCCGGGGCCTACACCGGTGAAATTTCGCCGGTTATGCTTGCTGACCTTGGGGTCGAATACGTCATTGTCGGGCACTCGGAAAGGAGAAAGTATTTCGGCGAAACGGATGAAATGATAAACAAAAAGCTCAAAGCTGTCCTTGCCCACAATATGACGCCGATCCTCTGTGTGGGTGAAAGCCTTGAGGACAGAGAGGCAGGTCGAACCATAAATGTCATCACGGCTCAGTTGAAGGCTGCACTTGACGGCATCCCCTTTGTGGATATTGAAAACATCGTCATCGCCTATGAGCCGCTTTGGGCGATAGGCACTGGCAAAACTGCCACCCCGATACAGGCTCAGACGGTGCATGCCTTCATTCGGGAGGAGCTCAACACCCTTTACGGCAACAACATGGGTGATAAAGTCACCATTCTTTACGGCGGCAGCGTAAAGCCCGACAATGCCGCTGATCTCACAGGAATGCCAGATGTGGATGGCGCGCTTGTTGGAGGCGCATCCCTTAAAGCAGAGAGCTTTCTCGGAATCATCAACAACGCAAAATAGCTCAGAAGGAGGCGGAAAAAATGCTCTACACATTGCTTGTGATCATCTACGTTTTTGTGGTGCTGTTACTTATAGCAGTCGTGCTTATTCAGCAGCCACGGGGCGGTGGACTTGGAGCACTTGGCGGAATGGGCGGATTCGAGGATATGCTTGGTGTCAGAGGCGCACCTACATTCTTTACTAAATTGACTGCCGTCCTTGGAACCCTGTTCTTTGTTCTTTCGTTGACCCTTTCTGCAATCCATTCGCCCACGAAAACGCAGAGTGCACTTGAAAAGGCACAGAAAACCGGCACGCTCAACCTGCCACCTGTGACGCCGCAGCAGGGTCAGCAAGGTGGCCAGTAGGCTCATCCAAATTCTCTGGATAACGGGAGGTGAAAAAATGTATGCAATAGTCGATGCAATGGGAAAGCAGATTAAAGTCACTGAAAACGAAAAGGTTATTATCCCAAAACAGGATGCCCGCGAAGGCGACGAGATCGTGCTTTCCAGAGTCCTGCTCGTCTCCGATGGGGAAAACGTCAAGGTTGGAACCCCGACGGTTGAGGGGGCACGCGTGATAGCCGAGGTCGTTGGCCACAAAAAATTGCCCAAAATAGTGGTTTTCAAGTTCAAAAGACGCAAAAATTACCGCAGAAAGAAAGGCCACAGGCAGCCAGTCACTGAGGTGCTGGTTAAGAAAATCGTTGTGGAATAACCTTTCCATTGAAGACAGCCCATGATGGAACGCGTCGGCCTTGAAAGAATCCTGCAAAAGTTTTCCCGTATTGAGGCTCAGTTAGGCGATCCTGAAGTCATAGCTGATCAGTCCAGATACAGGGAACTCGTTAAGGAATACTCCGGGATGAAACCGCTTGCGGAGGCAGCAGGCGAATATCTCAAACTCCTGGACGAAATCCAGTCGGTGGAGGAGATGCTGGAGGAGACCGAAGACGACGAGATGCGGGAATTCCTCGAAAGCGAACTTGAGAACTACCGCGCGAAACTTGCAGCTCTGGATGAGACCCTTAAGAAGCTGCTCCTACCTCAGGATCCCAACGACAATCGCAATGCAGTTGTTGAGATAAGAGCCGGCGCAGGCGGTGAGGAGGCGGCCCTCTTTGCCCGCGACCTGTTTCGCATGTATGTCCGCTATGCCGAGAAAAGGGGCTGGAAGGTATCCGTCACGGAATCCCATGAGACCGAATTGGGCGGCTTCAAAGAGGTGGTCTTCCTCGTCGAGGGCGATGGGGCTTACGGCAGGTTGAAATACGAGTC
>JAMOPK010000126.1 GCA_027064565.1 Caldifarciminota bacterium
TGGCGTCTTCTCCATGGACGGAGACATCGCTCCTCTCGACAAAATCGTTGAAGTGGCGGAAAAATATGACGCGATGGTCATGGTGGACGATGCGCATGGCGAGGGCGTGCTGGGCCGGGGTGGACGTGGCATCGTTGACCACTTCGGACTCCACGGCCGTGTTGATGTGGAGGTGGGCACCCTTTCCAAGGCCTTCGGTGTCGTCGGCGGTTACGTCGCCGGGCCGGCGAAAGTCGTCGAATTCCTCAAGCAGAAGGCAAGGCCGTTCCTCTTCTCAAGTGCACCCACGCCGCCCGATGTCGCAGCAGCAATCGCCGCAGTTGATATCCTGAACCGCTCCGAGGAGCGGGTGAAAAAGCTCTGGGACAACACCAACTACTTCAAGTCGGAGATGCAGAAGGCTGGCTTTGACACCGGCAAAAGCGTCACGCCCATCACCCCGGTCATGCTTTACGACGAAAAGGTCGCTCAGGAATTCTCAAGGCTCCTCTTTGAAGAGGCCGACATATTCGCTCAGGCCATAACCTATCCGACTGTGCCTCAGGGCAAAGCGCGCATAAGGGTCATGATTTCGGCTACTCATACGAAGGAAGACCTTGACTATGCCATCGAGAAATTCACCGAGATCGGTAAGAAACTCGGAGTTATAAGCTGAGATTACTTCCGGGAGGGGGTGGTTGTTTGACGGACTGCCTTTAAAATATCCGCCTTAACAGAAGGTGGTAACATGATCCTTAATCTCGAAAAACTTAAGGCAGGCAGAAGTGAGTTCTGGCGTTCATACGCTCGCCATGAGCTGGACCTTGAGAATGTCCCTGATTTCGAGGTGATTGGCGATATCGACTCCCACGTTATTGCCGTGAAAAACAGGACGAACATCAAACTCACGATCGAACTCAATTACAGACTCAAGCTGGTCTGCTCAAGGTGCCTTGAGGAGTTCACGCGCGAATTCTCGGAGAAGACCACCTATTATCTGAAAGCTGGCAAGGAGGACATTGTCGAGGAGAAACCGCTTGCCGATGAGGATATTTTCACGATGTATTATGCCACCGAGGAGCTTGACCTCAAACCACTTATGAGGGAGATGATTATTTTGTCTGTGCCGATGAAGCCGCTCTGTAAACCCGATTGCAAGGGGCTGTGTCCGGTGTGCGGCGTCAACTGGAACTACGAGACGTGCGAACACATGGGTCAGGCCAAACCGATCGATTCAAGGTGGCAGAAACTGATAGAAATTTCCTCGAAGCTCAAATAGCGATAAACCCCACGGGATCCCGAATCGTATCGGGGTCCCGTTTCCCTCCCTTGAATTCATAACCCACAAAACTCGATAATCCAGTCCTGAGGTCGGAGAAATCCGACAACACTTGACAAAAATTTCCACAACACTTTTCAAGGAGGTAGAGGGTATGTGTGGAATTGTTGGCTACATAGGCGATAAAGATGTAAGTTCTGTGGTGCTGGTAGGTCTCGAAAAACTTGAATATCGCGGTTACGATTCGGCAGGGATAGCGGCTATAAACGATGGAAAACTGTTTTTGAAGAAGCGGGTTGGGAGGTTGAGCAACCTCTATTCCCTGGTCAACGGCCAGCCCATAAACGGACATATAGCCATAGGGCACACGAGATGGGCTACTCACGGGCAACCGACCGAGAACAATGCCCATCCCCACACCGATTGCAAAGGCCGTATCGCCGTTGCCCACAACGGCATCATCGAGAATTTTCAGGAGTTGAAGGAGGAGCTTGAAGCCAGAGGACATCATTTCATCTCGGAGACCGATTCTGAGGTGATCCCGCACCTGATCGAGGAGTATTACGACGGTGACCTCGTCGAGGCGGTCAGGAAGGCCATTTCCCGGCTCAAAGGCTCCTTTGCACTTGCCATATTCTCCACGCTTGAGCCGGACGTGTTGATCGGGGTGCGGAAAGACAGCCCGTTGATCGTCGGTGTCGGCGACGGTGAGATGCTGCTGGCTTCGGACATTCCGGCGATCGTGTCCCATACCCACAAAGTCATCATCCTTGACAACGGTGAAATCGCCGTTCTGCGAAAAGACGGCTTCGAGATCATGGATTTTCAGGGACGTCGGCGCGAGAAAGCCGTCACGATCGTTGAGTGGGATTCGAGGGACGTGGAGCTTGAGGGCTATCCGCATTACATGCTCAAGGAGATTTATGAACAGCCGGAAGTCATCGAAAAGAACCTCAAAATGTATCTGAGGAACAACGAGTTTTTGCTTCTCAAGGACACCAATCTGCGCCGGCTCCTCCTGACCAAACGCTCGATCCTGATTCAGGCCTGTGGCACGTCCAAACATGCCGGGATGGTCGGGAAATACCTGCTCGAACGATTTGCAAGGCTGTCAACACGTGTGGAATTTGCATCGGAGTTCCGTTACATGCAGCCGGTTGTCCAGCCCGACACGCTCATCGTCGCGATAAGCCAGTCGGGTGAGACCGCGGACACCCTTGCCGGCGTCAGGATGGCCAGGGAGATGGGTCTTGAGGTGCTTTCCATCGTCAATGTCCGGGACAGCTCGATAGCCCGTGAGTCCGACTACGTGATTTACACCAACGCCGGGCCAGAGATCGGCGTCGCCTCGACAAAAGCCTACACCGCACAGGTGTTGATCCTGACGCTTCTTGCCCTCGAATTGGGCGTTCTGAGGGGCATCATCACGCCGGAGGAGAGCAAGCATCTGATAAACGAACTCATAAAGTTGCCCGGAAAAGTCAGGCAGGTGCTTGACATGGACGCTGAGATCGAGCACCTCGCAGCGCGATACCAGTCCTACAACGATTTCATGTTCCTTGGCAGGGGAATCAACTATCCCACAGCGCTTGAAGGGGCGCTCAAGCTCAAGGAAATCTCATACGTCCACGCCAACGGCTATGCTGCCGGAGAGATGAAACACGGGCCAATCGCCCTGATCGACAAAAACATGCCGGTCGTGTTTGTCAATCCGAAGACGTCGGTGTTCGACAAAAGCGTCTCGAACATGAAAGAGGTTGAGGCGCGCGGCGGGAAAATCATAGCCATCGCCACCCGTGGCGACAGCATCACTCCACAGATAGCCACCGAGGTCTTTTACGTGCCGGAGATCGACGAGACACTTGTGCCGATAGTTTCCATCGTTCCCCTGCAGCTTCTGGCATATCACATTGCGGTGATGAGGGGCTGTGATGTGGACAAGCCGAGGAACCTTGCAAAGAGCGTGACGGTCGAGTAGCCCGGACGGTTTAGCTGAAAGCGTCAGTCGTTTTCGGGCTTTTCCTCGCTGTCACCCTGCTCCTTGTCAGGTTCATTCTGGCCTCGAAGCTCGCGGATGATTCTGTCGAGGTCCTCCCCGGTCAATGTCTCCTTCTGGAGCAGCTCATTGGCGATCGCGTCCAGAAGGTCGCGGTTTTCCCTAACGATCTGGCGGGCCTTCTCGAAGGCCTCCGACACGATGCGCCTTATCTCGGAGTCGATCAACTTTGCCGTTTCCTCTGAATACGGCCTTTTGACGCCGAGCTCCCGGCCGAGAAACACCTCTTCCTCCACTTTGCCGAGCGCCACCGGCCCCAATTTGTCGGACATCCCCCATTCGGAGACCATTTTTCTGGCAATCTCGGTTGCACGCTCGATGTCGTTGGCGGCCCCGATCGTTTCTATACCCAGAACCTCTTTCTCAGCCGCCCTTCCGCCCAACAGAACGGACAGCTTTTTCATGATGTAGTCTTTCGTGTAGTTGTGCCTGTCGTCTATGGGCAGCTGTGTGGTTGCGCCTAACGCCATGCCGCGCGGGATTATCGTTACTTTGTGAATGGGGTCGGGATCGGGCAGCAGTTTGGCCACAAGGGCGTGTCCTGCCTCATGATACGCCGTTATCCGTTTCTCCTCATCGGAGAGTATCAGGCTCTTGCGGGCAGCGCCCATGATGAGTTTGTCCCGTGCCTCCTCAAAGTCCTGCATCGTGACAACGTCGCGCCCGTTTCGGGCTGCGTTGAGCGCCGCTTCGTTCACAAGGTTTTCAAGGTCTGCCCCGGAGAACCCCGGTGTCCCTTTGGCGATGGCGCTCAGGTCCACATCATCGGCAAGCTTGAGCTTCTTTGCGTGCAGCCTGAGAATCTGCTCCCTTCCGCGCACGTCGGGCAGTCCGACTACCACTCGCTTGTCGAACCTCCCGGGCCTCAGGAGCGCGGGATCGAGGATATCCGGTCGGTTGGTAGCCGCCATGACGATTATCCCCTCGGAGGTGTCGAAACCGTCCATCTCCACGAGGAGCTGGTTCAGGGTCTGTTCCCTTTCGTCGTGGCCGCCGCCTATGCCGGCGCCCCTCAGCCGTCCAACGGCATCAAGCTCATCGATGAAGATGATGGATGGGCTGTTCTCGCGGGCCTGTTTGAATAGGTCGCGGACGCGCGCCGCACCGACGCCTACGAAAAGTTCAACGAAATCCGAGCCTGAGATTGAAAGAAACGTCACCCCCGCTTCGCCGGCCACGGCACGGGCGAGTAGGGTTTTTCCTGTGCCGGGCGGCCCCACAAGCAGAACACCTTTGGGGATTCTTGCCCCGACACGGCGGAACTTTTCCGGATTTTTCAGGAATTCAACGACTTCCTTGAGCTCTTCCTTGGCTTCCTCGACATCGGCGACATCGTCAAAGGTCACGTTTGGCTTGTTCTCTTTGATTATTCTCACGCGGCTCTTGGTGAAATCCATCACACCGCTGCCACCGCCGCGCATCTGCCGCACCATAAGGAACCAGAGAAGCCCGAAAATGAGTATCCACGGGATTATCGTCACAAGGAGATCGATGAAAATGCTCCGCGGTTTCGCGACGACGTTGACCCCTTGCTGGACAAGTTTTTGCACAGCGTCGGGATCATCAAATGGCATTTTCGTTTGGAAATAAAGTTTCCCTGCATAGGGCTTTAAAAACTTGCCCTTTATAGTTTTATCCGTGATCTCAACTTCTTTGACATTCCCAAGCTCGACCTGCTCCCAGAACTCGGTATAGGTTATGTGCAGGGTAGGTTGGATTTGTTTATTCAGCCGATTAGACAGAAAAAAGATTATGGCAATGAAAACCAGCCAAAGGAATATGGTTTTTCGGATCGACTTCTTCATAAGTTCACTCCCAAAATGTAATGTTGTGCTCTATTTTAAAGCTCTTCCTGCCGTATCTCCCTTATGTAGGGAAGATTTCTGAATTTTTCGGCATAATCGAGGCCGTAGCCCACGATAAATTTGTCGGGAATATCAAATCCCACGTAATCCGCCTCGATTTTCACCTTACGCCTCTCCTTTTTGTCGAGGAGGACGCATATTTTAATGGATGCCGGTCTTTTGGCCTGAAGGTGCTCCACGATGTTTTTCAGGGTGAGACCGGTGTCGAGGATGTCCTCAACTATGATCACGTCCCTGCCCTCGATGTCTTCGACGATGTCCTTCAATATCATGACCACCCCGGATGACTCCGTGGATTTGCCGTAGCTTGAAACCGCAAGGAAATCGACCTTTACCGGCAGGTCTATCTTCCGCATGAGATCAGCGAGGAAAACAAATGCGCCTTTCAAAATGCCGATTAGTATCGGCTCTTTGCCCTGATAGTCCTTCGTTATCTGTGCCCCAAGTTCTGCGACCCTTCGGGCAATGGTCTTTTCATCAATCATAAATCCAGAATTCCCGCTCATTGTGCTTTTTTACCTCCATTTTTAATGCGTTTTCCCCAGTTTTCCCCCGGAAAGTTTTTGCAAATCCAACCACCCATAAAATCCCATTCCTGTCAAGGATTACGGGGATCAGCTCTCTGCGCCATCGAGGAACCTTCAGGTCTATAAACAGCCTTTTCAATGAACGCCAGCCGGCCTTCAGTTTTATTCTGTCCCCGGGCCTGCGGCTCCGGAGAGTGAAAGGAGGTTCAACGCCGTCTTTCGGGAAACAGGCCACAAAGCGGCCCTGACATTCTTCGCCAACGGGGGTGTATTCCGCGGATATTTCCATGTTCAGCTCATCGATGACGAGAGTTTCTCCGGGGGTGAATTCGAGCGTCCGTTCAAAACCTTTCTCCGCTCTGAAAAATCTCAGGTCGGATTCCGAGGCCTCCATCTTCCAACCCCCGCCGATGTGCAACCTGCCGCCGCTCACAAGCACATCTTCCATCCCGGAAAACTTTGCGTAACTCATTTCAAATCCGAGCCTTAGACATTGGTAAATCCAGAAACGATGAGACCTATGATACTCAAGCATTTTGTGTCTGTCAAGGATGATTTCGTCGGCGGGAGAAGGCTTTTTCAGCGTTTCCACGGCCCTGCATCCTGATGCCTCCAGAAACTCAACCTGTTCCCTCAGGATGAAACCGAACTCCGAGACCCTTCTGTCAAAGCCGGGAAACCGGTTTTTTATGACCGGGATGACCTTATGCCTCAAATAGTTGCGTGTGAACCTCGTGTCCAGATTGCTCCTGTCGATCCTGTAGGGTATCCCGTTGCTGTCCAGCCAATTGAGTATTTCAGCCTTTGAGATCGTGATTATCGGCCTGATGAAAACCGAGCGGCGCGGCGGTATCCCGGCGGCGCCCGCAAGCCCGGTGCCCCGAAACAGGTTGAAGAGGATGGTCTCCACAGTGTCGTCCCTCGTGTGCCCGAGTGCCACCCGATCCCCGCCCCACTTTCGAAGCGTGTCCTGAAGGAACCCATAACGGAGTTCTCTCGCTGCCTCCTCGATGCCAATGCCCTCACGTCTGGCCGTTTCCGCGACATCGCCTTTTCCGTGGAAGAATTCAAGGCCCAATTCCTCGCACAGAGAGCCGACAAAACGCTGTTCATCATCGGCTTCCTCACGCAGGCCGTGATTGAAATGGGCGACTGCGAGGCTGAGCCGGAACAGGGGAGCGATTTTCATCAGCATATGAAGCAGGAAGATGGAATCAGGGCCACCGGAGACCGCAACAAGGACCTTTTCACCTCCGCTCAGCAGGTTGAACCGGCGAATTGTGTTTATGACTTCATTTACGAGCCTTTTTTCTTGCACCTATGATGCGCCTCCCCTTGGGGAGCTGGTTTTTGAGTTTGCCGTCCCTGTAAACCGCCGAGCCCAGAATGTCGTCGTTCCATTTGACTATCACCTGACCTTCCTGCACACCTTCCAGATCACCCACGTTGATGTCCTCCCCCCGAAGGTAGCGCTCAAGTTCGTCCTCGTTCCGTAGCCTGACGATGTTTCTGGTGGCGTATTTGCCGAAGACCTGCATTCCGGCAGTGGTGAACTTGACGCCACGTGGGAAGATCCGGGCAAGTCTGATCCCCCGCCTCGAAAAGGCCCTGATGGGAAACCCGGCCGCCTCCTTTGAGGCGACCCAGACGTCTTTCTGCTCGATTAGCATGTAATCGTCGAATACCTCCTCGGGTATCCCGAACCTGTTTTTCAGGTAGCTCAATGTCCGTTTAATCTTTTCCATGTCAGTTCATGTCCGCTTTCAGGATGTAAAGCGGGGATTCCTTAAGGCTTGCGATGGAAAACCCCTCGATCTCGTCGAGGATCTCGATGCGTTTCATCCCTTCGCTTATCGCCGTCTCGACGATATGCACGAAAAGCACGGCGCCCGCCTGAACGCCCATGGCTTCCGGATCGACGTCCTCGATGAGGATGTGGACGACGCTGTCGAATTTCATAACCACTGCCACCGCCACAGGCCAGCTGTCCGCTTTGAGGTAAAATATCTCGAACGCCCCGCGATTTGAGAGAACCCTTGCGCTCTCCCGCAGGAACGCTTCCACGCCGAGATCGACCTCTTTGCCGAGCAGCTGCATCATGTGAAACAGCTTGTCGAGAGCCGAATCCATTTCCTGGGGTTTGTTCACCCTGAGGATCTCCATATCCGCAAGTCGATGCGCCCGTTTGACCCATCTGGTGAATTTCTTTCTGTCAGCTGGCTTGAGCGAAAGTATCAGCTCGTCCATTGAGCCGGGGAGTTCAAGATATGGGAGGGTTGCGACCTCTTCTTTCTCCATCGCGATGCCCATTTCCTTAAGGCTTTTCTCAAGCGGCCAGATGTTGGGGGAGATGGACATCATGGGCCCAAGCCTGAGATGAACTGACTCGCCAACATAGTTCCCCCTCATCAGCCTGAGCATTTCGGATATGCTCTCGTTCCGGTGTTTCTGATCGATGATGAAATCGTAATGCCCAAATCCATGCCATGATGGGAACTCGATTGTAACCTCACCGTTCACCCTGCTTGCGACGAGCGGGATGATTCCGACCAATCGCGAGGCCTCGTCCCTGATCTCAAACAGGTTCAGCTCTTCGTCCTTTGCGAAATAGTCGTAGGTGAGGCCGAGCCAGCAGGAAGTCATGAATGCATTTTGGTAGTTGAGGCTTTTCAGGAGGGCTGTCCACTCCTCCACAAGGTCCCAAAATTTCTCAGGTTCGTTCCACCGTTTTATGGATACCATATTTGTGACTATTATTGAGCATCCAGAACGTTTTTCGCAAGCTTCCGAATTGACTCATCAAAAATCTATACGAAATGGTATTCGTTGGCTCAGTTAAAATCCTATATGAAATGCTTTATCCCCTTCCCCGGATCACAGCTGGAAAGAGGGGATCAAATTGGTTGATAAGGAGTTGGATCTTATGATTTAGGAAGAAGCTGACGATGATTATATAGGAAGGCAACCACAAAGAAAGAGAAGTCCCACTCGCTAACCGAATTTGGGCGATGGAAAGGATGGAGTGACTCACTTTCAGGACGTCGTAACCCCTTTATTCCGTGAATCTTTCTTAAATCCAACTGTTAAAGCCAGGAAAAAGGGGCGTGGCACTCCCCCAATTTTTCCCCTGTGGCTCTGATTTTCAGTTCCTTTCCACCGGGTAACGCCAGTCTTTGTCAAGGCACATCTTTGAGATCCGGGTTATCGTTGGCGGTTTCCGTTTGTGTTCGTTACGGATGACGCGCTGATAGACGTCGTTCACTGCTTCCTGCGGGATGTTCAGGTATTCGGAGACCTCCCTCACCGACATCTCGAGGTCCACGAGTGCATAGAGCACCGAATCGATCTCCCGATAAGTGTGGCCGAGTTCCTCTTCATCGGTCTGCCCCTTCCACAGTCCGGCTGATGGCGCTTTGCGGATGATCTCGGTGGGAATGCCGAGAAATTCCGCGAGTTGCCAGACCTGTGTCTTGTAAAGGTCTCCGATGGGGTAGATGTCGGCCGCCATGTCCCCGTATTTCGTGCCGTATCCAAGGAGAAGCTCGGTCTTGTTTGACGTCCCGATGACGATTTTGTTCTCAAGGTTGGCGTAGATGTAATTGATGATCATTCTGATCCTCGGCTTGACGTTGGCGATGGCGAGACGACGTGCCCATTCTGGAAAATCTCCTTCGGGGAACACCGATGTAAACCACTCCACCGCACCATTTATCGGTATCTCCAGATATCGTACTCCGAGCTGGTTTACGAGGGTGTGGGCATCGCGGATGTCCTGTTCCGGGGAGACCCCTTCTTCGGGCATTATTATGGCGAGCACGTCCTTGCCGAGGGCCAGATGTGCCAGCTTGAGCACGAGGGACGAGTCTATGCCGCCGGAGAGGGCCACAACGCCGCCCTTTGCCCCGATCTTTTCGATTCTTGTCCTGATGGACTTCACGATGATGTCCCGTATCAGGGGCAACTCGCTGTCTTCGAGCAGGATATCGGATATCATTCTCCCTCCAATTTCAGGGGATAAACCCTTCGGTATCGGTAAAGGATCGAAAGCTGTTTCTCCCGGAGCCGGTATTCGCCGTGGACGATGTCATAGAGCCAGCCAGCGAAGTTCAACCCGACACCTGCACCGAAGATCATCAGGTTCACTTTGATTTTTTCTATGTTGATGTCTTCCACCGATTCCGGTATCCCGGAACAAATCGAGTAGCCTATCAACCAATAACCAAACATCCGCAAGGCCATAATGCCCAATCCACTTCTGGAATCGTAAGTTACAAAATGGGTGTAGCCCGGCAGGAGAAGCGACCACATCCGGTCTTCGTTGGTGAGCCTCAGCTGGAGATATTTGAACTCATCGTAACTCATGGAATCAGGCAGGATGGGCAGGATATTGAAGGTCGTGAAGGTGTCGGGCTTCGTCAGAAGCAGTGCGGTCGATGAATCCCTGACCACGATCCGGTAATTGCGCTGTCCGTTGGTCGGGAAAGACGTCGATACGCCGATGATTAAAACTATTATCCCTGTAAGCATCTCAGACACCCCTATTGGCCAGTTCTATTGCCTTTCTGGCGCCTTCGGACATGGTTTCAGCGGTGACGAGGGGAAGTCCAGAGTTCTCCAACATTTCCCTCGCTATGTCTTCGTTGGTTCCGGTCAATCTGACCACCACAGGAACGGGAACCTGCATCTGAGAGAAGGCCTCGATAAGTCCCTTTGCGACGTCGTCACAGCGTGTGATTCCGCCGAATATGTTGATGTAGATCGACCTCACGTTTTTGTCCCTCAGGATCAGCTCCATTGCCTTCAGGACCTTCTCCGGTCTGGAACTGCCGCCGACATCGAGGAAGTTGGCGGGTTCGCCGCCGTAGTGTTTGATGATGTCCATGGTCGCCATTGCAAGGCCGGCCCCGTTGACACAGCAGCCAATATAGCCGTCAAGTTTCACGTAGGAAAGCCCGGCTTCCTTCGCCTCAAGCTCGGTGGGATCCTCGTAATCCATGTCCCTCAGCGCTTCGAGGTCGGGATGGCGGTAAAGCGCGTTATCGTCAGCAATGATTTTGGCATCCAGAGCAAGCAGTTCGCCTTCTTTCGTTGTGACAAGCGGGTTGATCTCCGCAAGCTGTGCATCGACGGACTGAAAGGCCCTGTAAAGTTTCATCAGGATGCCGGAGGCCTTCAGCGCCTGACCGGGGTCATCGAAAATTTTGAAAGCTAACTGCCTTGCCTGATACGGCTGGAGTCCGGATACCGGATCGATGGTCAGCATGTGGATGGCTTCGGGTTTCGTCCTTGCGACCTCCTCAATGTCAACTCCACCTTCAGCGGACACCATAAACACGGGTTTCTGGCTCTTTCTGTCCATAACGACGCCCACGTAAAACTCCCTGTCGATGTTCGCCGCCTCCTCGATGATCACCTTTTTGACCTCGATGCCCTTTATTTTCATGCCGATGATGTTGCGGGCGTGCTGGATGGCTTCCTCGCGGCTCCTGGCCAGTTTAACCCCGCCTGCCTTGCCCCTGCCGCCAACCGGCACCTGTGCCTTGATGACAACGGGCAGCTTGAACTCATCGATTTTCTCCTCAACTTCCTCGACGCTTTTAGCAAGGACCCATTTCTGCAAGGGAATGCCGTATTCGGAAAGAACCTTTTTGGATGCATATTCGAGAAGTTTCATTGATTTCTCCTCCTGATTGGTTTTTCCAAGTGGCTGTATTTTATTCTAATCAATCGACATGTGGTTTTCAAAAGTGTGGGGCTATTGGCCGTTTGCTTTGTGGTGGTGAACATAACTGACGGATTATCAGCAAGATATAATTTGTAAATCTGCCTTAATTTCTTTGCATAACTTATCATTTTTACCGTCATTCCGCCTGCTGCCATCGCTTCATCAATCCTCGCTATCTCTCACGAGGTATCCTTTACTCCATGTTCCATCTCTCTGTGTTCACCGTGTCCCTGTGTGATTTTTATTTCGTTTTCACACGGAGACACATAGGGCACAGAGAAATAAAAATTTCTATCACGAACAAAACGGCAAATAGCCCTGACGCATTGATTTTTATTTAGACATACATCAAAATAGACGTGCGTCAAAATGATCGGGAGGTGCGGAGTCATGGTTGCATTTGCCTTGATTGCGTCCCTGTTGTTAGCCCCGGATTCCGGGCGATATGTCATCAGGATGGGCGATAAGATCGTTGGCGAGGAGCATTTTCGGGTGAACGGCACCACGATTGCCTCACACGTTGAGCTGAATGCGAGAGGAAAATCCGTAGAAATGGACGTGACTTATGAAACGAGCCGTTATGGGCTTAGAAACTACGTGCTGGAAGCCACGGTGAACGGTTCACATCAAAAAGTTGTCGCAAAACTCAGCGGTAGCTATCTCAACGAGGAGGTCTATGTTGATGGGCAGAAAAAGCTGAGCAAGAGCGAGAAAGTGGATCCACCGGTTTACGTGCTGGACAACAACTTGCCCTCTCAGATAGCGTTGCTCCTCAAAGTCCTGCCTGAGAAAGGCAAGATCAGGGTGTGGGTGCCTCAGGCGGCCAGTTTTGTGGATGTGAAAGTGCTCAAACGGGGAAAGGGCGAGATCGTCGATACAACCGGGCACAGTATCGTCACGGACGTGGTCACGATAGCGCCGGGCGGTTACGTGCGGTATGACATCTACTACCGCGGAGACACGATGTTCCTTGCTTCTGCGCTCAAAGGCAGGATGTTGATCTCCCTCAACGGGCAGTATGAGCTTAAAAAGCGTGGCAAACCGGGATACAGGGTAAAGAAATTCTCGGTCAGGTTGCCCGGCGGCAAAGTCAAAGGTGAGTTCGACCTTCCCGATGGGGAGATCAAAGGCGTTGTGATGCTCATAGCCGGGTCTGGCGATGTTGATAGGCACGAGATCGGGGTCTTCGACGACATCACGGATTGCCTCACAGGGGATGGCTGGGCGGTTGCCCGTTACGACAAGCCCGGCACAGGCAAAAGTTTCAAGCCTGAGGGGCCGGTTGGGCTGGAGCTTCTTGTCGAGGCCGCCGAATCGGTCTTTGCCGAAGTCACGAGACAGTTCCCGAATGCCAGACATTTCGTTCTGGGCCATTCGGAAGGCGGCGAAATAGCGCTCATCCTCGCCAGCCGCCACGATGTGGATGGTTTGATGCTCCTTGCTGCCCCCGCCTCACCGCTGGATTCCCTGCTTATCGGGCAGATCAGGCGGCTCATGACAGCGGCGAACATGATGGATTCCACAGCCCTCGACAGCCTGATTGGCGCCCTGAGTGCCGGATTGGATTCCGTCAGAAAAGGCGAGATCAAAGGCGATTACGTGGAGCTCCCTGTCATTGGGCAGACGCCTGTGATATGGCTGAAACAGCATATGGCTGTCCATCCCGTTCAGGTTGCTGAGTCGCTGAACGTTCCGGTTCTGCTGGTCTATGGAGAGGATGACCTTCAAGTTCCCGTCACTGAGATGGAGAAGTTGGAGAGGGCGCTGAAAGGCCATTCCGATGTCGTCGCCAAGGTTTTGAGCGGCAACACCCACTTTTTCGAGGACAGGCAGGCGCTCTGCAACGTTCTGAAAAGCTGGCTGGACAACAGGATTGACAGCAGATGAGCCTGATTCCATGCATGTAGCCGAAAATCCTTGCATGGCAGTGAGTTTGTCGATAAAATATCCGCCACTATGAAATGGATTTACATCGAGGATGCAGGAAAGCATGTGGGAGAGGAAGTTGAGATAAGAGGATGGCTATACAACAAGAGGTCATCCGGAAAGATCCACTTCCTGATCGTGCGCGACGGAACCGGTTTCATGCAGGCGGTTGTGGTCAAAAATGAGGTGCCGGATGAGGTTTTCGAGTTATACGATGAGCTGACGCAGGAATCCTCCATAATCGTTCAGGGTGTTGTCAGGGCGGATAAGCGTGCGCCCGGCGGGTATGAGCTGACGGTCCGAAATTTGAAGCTCGTCCACAAGGCCATCGACTATCCGATCACCAAAAAGGAACACGGCATAGGCTTCCTGCTTCCGAGGAGGCATCTCTGGCTCAGATCTCGCAAACAATGGGCGCTTATGAGGCTCAGAAATGAGATCGAGATGGCCATCGAGGACTTCTTCCAGATGGAGAAGTTCGTCCGTGTCGATGCCCCCATCCTCACACCTTCAGCCTGCGAAGGGACAACAACGCTTTTCAAAACCGATTACTTCGGAGAGCCGGCTTACCTTTCACAGTCGGGTCAGCTTTACATGGAAGCAGCTGCGATGGCGCTCGGCAAGGTCTATTGTTTCGGTCCAGCATTCAGGGCCGAGAAGTCCAAGACGAGGCGCCATCTGATGGAGTTCTGGCAGGCCGAGCCTGAGGTCGCATGGGCGACACTCGACGACATCATGGACCTCGCAGAGAACCTGATCGCTTACATCGTCGAAAGGGTGCTCGAAAACAGGATAGAGGAGCTGAAAATCCTTGAGCGTGACATCTCGAAACTCGAGGCGGTCAAAAAGCCCTTCTACCGCATAACCTACACCGAAGCGGTTGAAAGGGTGAATCAGGCTGGCATGAAGATGGAATGGGGCGAGGATTTTGGCGGCGATGAGGAGACCGTGCTTGCCGAACAGTTCGACAAACCGATATTCGTCCACAGATACCCGGCGAAGGTGAAGCCGTTTTACATGAAGCGCGACCCGGAGAATCCGGAGCTCGCTCTGTGCGTGGACGTCCTTGCCCCTGAAGGCTACGGCGAGATCGTCGGGGGCGGGCAGCGCGAGGACGACTATGAGACGCTTTACAACCGTATGGTCGAGGAGAACATGCCTATCGAAGATTACGAATGGTATCTCGACCTAAGAAAATACGGCTCGGTCCCGCATTCCGGGTTTGGCATCGGCCTTGAACGCACTTTGAGATGGATCGCGGGGATACACCACATCAGGGAGGCGATCCCGTTTCCGAGACTGCTTGAAAAAATTTACCCGTAAAGGTTAATGGCAGTTATGTCAGGACTAAAAAAGGGGCGTGGCGTGACCGCGCCCCTGATTTTTCACCGACTTTGATAGTGTCTGTTCCCAAATCACCGCCCTAAAATTTGTAATTCCTTGTAACTCATTTCCTGAACCTCAAATTTTGATACCATTTTGTGATGGCATTTATAGTTGCGGTTCTGTCCTAATAAAGCGGCTATTGGCCGTTTGCTTTGTGGTGGCAAGGGGGGATAGGGAAAAATTTGTGTAAAATAAATTTTGCACGGAAAAAGGAGGAAAAAGAGAAAAGCGTCGCCTGTGAAGAAGCATGCCAGGACCAAAAGGGAAGTTATCATGAACGTCTTTTTCCTGACACCGGCTATCTACAGCTATCTGTTAGATGTCTGTTGTATAAGCATTATCGTTTCTGTGGATACCCGCAACGCCGGGATGGGGAGAGAAACAGGCGTCGCCCTCTTTCAATCACCTGCTGCTTTCAGTCATAACTCCGCTGAGATCGGCTTCTCGGACAAAAATCCATTTATCCGGCATCCTGAACGGGGTTCGGCGGCTGGATATCCTGTCCGCCGACCCTGTTTTCTATCGGTGGGAGAAATACCAGTCGATAATGGCCGAGGCTATCGGTGCCGCCACCGAACCGCCATGTCCGCTGTTCTCGACTATCACTGTGACGACTATCTCAGGGTCACTGTAAGGCGCATAGGCGGTAAAAAGGGCGTGGTCCTTGCCGTGCGGGTTCTGGGCGGTGCCTGTTTTGCCGGCCGCCTCCACGGTCCTCGGGCGATGCCAGTATGCAGTTCCACCCGGCTCGTTGACTACAAGCCACATCCCGTAGCGGACAGCACCGAGTTTGGTGGTGTCAAGCGGGAAATACAACGTATCGACTTTAAGAGGCCCGATTC
>JAMOPK010000127.1 GCA_027064565.1 Caldifarciminota bacterium
CGGACGGTAAGGCCTGAACGAGGTTATGGCATCCACAACGTCAGCCACCGCTATGATTCGGGCGAACAGCGTTATTTCGTCGCCTTTCAGGCCGTATGGATACCCTGAACCATCGAGCCTTTCGTGATGCTGGAGCACACCTTCAGCCACAGGCCACAGAAAATCGACATTTTTGATAAACTCATAGCCGATCACCGGGTGGAGTTTCATAAACTCCCATTCCAATTCGTTCAACTGTGCCGGTTTGAAAAGAATCTCCGCCGGAACAGCAATTTTCCCGGAATCGTGCAAAAGGGCGGCAATACGGAGTCCTATCAGCTCCTTGTCGTCCAGCCCCAGTTTCTCTCCGATAAGAACCGAAAGCGAGGCCACGTTTTCACTATGCCCGAAAGTGTAAGGGTCACGCTTCTCGACCACGCGCCCCACAACCATCGCAAGCTCCACAAACATGTCTTCCAATTTCTCGTGATAGATAATTATCTCCTTCTGGAGACCGTATTCGGCGGTTATGTCTTTGGCTACGATGATAAATTTCTGGGGTGAGGTGGATGACTCGCTTCCTCGGGGATAAATGGTTACGTTGAGATATTTTTTCTGGTTTCCTACCTTTAAAGGGAGTATTTTTGACAGGCACTTTCCGGTCTTCTTTACACGGAGAAGCAGATATTTCAATCCCTCTGCAGCCTCAGCATTCCCGCTTTCCTTCAGAAAATGGAGAATATTTTTTCCAAGTATCTCACTAACAGGGAGCCCCGTAAGTTTGGTTACCATTTTGTTAGCAAGTGTAACTTTTCTTTCAGGAGTCAACACCAGAAGTATGTCATTTATGGAGTCGATGGTTTCTTTCCATTCCCGATAGGACTTTCTAAGGCCCTGGTATATCTCAACCGCATGGACTATGATGCCGATGTTTTCCGATATGAACTGGAAGAACTGTATTTCAGGTTTTGTAAATGCACGTGGCTCCATAGAACCTACCATGAGCATACCGAAGACAACGCCTTTCGATGTAATCACGGGGAAAAACCCCATGGCTTTGAACCCGGCCTTCTGAATCCTACGCTGAAAGAATTCCTTCCCAAATGCCCATGAGTCCTGAGCGACGTCATTTGTGACGAAGAACATCTTGTTCAGTGCCATTTTTACAATGGGCAAATCTTCATCGATTTTCTCATATTTCACATCCTGAAACCTTTCGCTATACTTGCTTTCACGAGCTATTACGGAATACATATCCTTCCGATCAAGCCTGATGAGGCTTACGTAATCAAAATCAATTGTGTCATAAAGTTTTTTGACAATTAGCCGTGCTGTTTCGTCGATGTCTAACTTGCTGATGGAGAATTTGCTGACTTCGCTTATAAATTTTGTCCCTTTACGAGACAGGATTAATTCGCTGATATCTATCAATATCCCTCTCCATCCCATTAACCTGTCGTGATCGTCAAATATGGGCAATGAGATATCCCGCACAATTATCCTTTCATATCTCTTGCCGACTATTCGATACTCTACCTGTGAGAGTTCGTTTTTCCATTTCGACCTGAAAATTTCTATGTCGTCCCGATAAACGAGAGATTCGAGATCTTCCATCTCCTCAAGTTCTTCTATCGAATAACCGGTCAATCTGGAAAAACTCTCGCTCATGTAAATCAGTCTCGGTTTCCCATTCACAAGTTTGAAAAGGTAATACGCTGCAGGAACGGCCTCGATCAGTTTTTTCACGCGTGAGAGGATGAACCCGTCCTCTTTGCCTATCTTCGATTTTAATGTGCCTTCAAGAAAAGCGATTTTCTCAATGATCTCCGTTGTGTCAGGCGATACAAGGTAATCGTGCACGCCCAGCTCGCCGAGTTTCCTGATGCCGGAGATGTCGGGCTTTTCATTTAGGATCGGGATAATCACTGAGTCGCAACATTTCTCAAGTATCCATTGGACAGTCTCGACAGTCGAAGAAAAATCTTCCTCGATGACGAACATTATGTCTCCTGCACAGGTGTCATAAGGGGCTGTCTGGGTTAGATTTTCTAAATATACCACCTTATGGTTAGAGATGGCTTCCTTAAAGTTCTCAAAATAGTCCTGAGCTTTGCTCCCGATTATAAATATGTGTGAGATAGTGCTACCCATAAGGCCTCCTCCGCGCAATGGTAGTTTTTGGCCAGGGATAATAACCCTGATCAAATTTTTTGAATTATTACCAATGCTAACGTTTATAATTTGTAAAAACAAGCTGAAATTTAGCTGTTTTAGGTGATATACCCGTTTCCTCGAACTTCTTGAATCAGGTGAAAGGACTGAAAAACATTGGGATGAGGTTTAAAATCAATGACATGAAAAAGCTTACACTCTTTGCCGTGTTGATTTTAAACATCGCAAATGCTTATGCGGAGCGGTTCGATTTCGCCGTATTTGGAGACAATCGGGGCGATCGACCGCCTGAACAGCCGCCAGTCTTCTCAAAAATGCTTGAGGAGATGAACCTGTTCCGGCCAATCTTCGGTTTCAACACAGGCGACATGATCCTCGGCTACACGGACGACAGCGCACTCATTGAAAGGGAATGGGATGTTTATGATTCCGTTACGGCCATCTTCAAAAGCCCGATCTACCATGTGCCGGGCAATCACGACATCTGGGACTCGGTCTCCTATCGCATTTACAGGCGCAGGTTTGGCAGGACATATTACGCATTCGACACCCTTGGCTCGCTTTTTATAGTCCTGAATTCCGACGAGCCGGGCTACAGGGAGACCATCTCTCCGCCGCAGCTCGAATGGTTTCGTAAGCTCCTCGAACGGGCGAGGGGCCGATACCGCCACATTTTCGTTTTCATCCACAGACCACTGTTCTGGGAGACGAAGACATCAAAATGGTGGATGGAGAACATCCATCCGATGCTGAAACGGGCGGGCGTCGATGTGGTTTTTGCGGGCCACTGGCACGTCTATGAGGCGGATGAGATAGACGGCATCCGATACGTCGTTTCAGGCGGTGCAGGCGCCCAC
>JAMOPK010000128.1 GCA_027064565.1 Caldifarciminota bacterium
ATATGAGCCTGTCCCTTGCATTCATTTTCATCTCCATGTTTTCACACAGTGGAACAAAAGTCACATAAAATTTATCCTTTTACATTTTTCAGATTAAAGGGTCAGTTTTCAAGGTAAAAAGGTAAAACAAATTTGGGAAAAAGTTTGATAGTCTCTCAGGCAAACAAATCTTCTCCATCTTTGTCAGGTGGCACGTATTTGCCTCTATACAGGCACAAAGAACTTCTTATAGCTTTGTTACAATCCTATCGTTCAACGGTGTTCAGCTTCAAATTTTCGATGATATAGTGGAGGTTTTTATAATGGAGTAGTATAGTTTTGTTGCTGTTCGGTGTTTTGTGAGTTTATCTGTTCATAGGAATGGCCGTTCATGTTGAGAGAGTCAACAGTTCCCCATTCGGTGCAAATTTTTGATGAGTTAATACGTTGGCTTGACAAGCTTTTTTTGCAGCCATTAAAATCTCTTGACAAAAGGGAGGCGTTGAAAAATGTTGAAAGAACTTTTGAAGAAGGAGCATTTGATCCTTAACATGAAGGCTCGCACAAAGGATGAGGCCCTTGAGGAGCTGGTCAAAGTCCTCAAATTCCCTCCCGATAAAGAGCGTCTTTTGCTTGATACTCTAAAGAAACGCGAATCCATAGGTTCCACCGGGATTGGTCGCGGTATAGCCATCCCCCACGCCAGAAGCGTTGTCCTTGACAAAGTGTATCTTGTTGTTGGTCGCTCGAAGGAAGGGGTGGATTTCGATGCACTCGACGGTAATCCAGTTCATCTGTTCTTTATGTTGGCCGCACCGCCACAGGATCCCGGCACTCAATACCTTCTGGCGTTGGGTAAAATCGCTGCTCTCGCAAGAAAATTGGCCAAAACAAAGGAATACCTCGAAATCGATGACCCCGACGAGTTTATAAACTATCTCATTAAACTTTCAGAGGAAGAATGATGACAAAGACCCTTGAACTCCTTGTGAATCTCCAGGATCTGGTTAACATGGAGGAGGAGATAAAATCCGATAATTATCTTACCATAATGAAGGAAATGCTGAACCTTTCGGACGAAGAGGCAGAAAAACGCAGGCAGGAAACTCTTAAGGTGATCAAGGAGAAAAAGAGGGTCATTGAATCGCAACTCCCGTCCGACATCGTGAGGATGTTCAAGCGGCTTATGAAAAGATACGGGAGAGCTGTGGTGCCAGTCGTGAATGAAATATGTCTCAACTGCTCATCACATATCCCGACATCCTATCTCACTCAACCCGGTGAAGTGATCAGGTGCCCCAACTGCGGAATATTCCTTTATATGCCGTTGCCAGAACAAGGACAGAAAAAATGAAAGCTGTGGTCGGGGACAAGCCCCGACCACCATTATCTTTCCACGATAAACCCGACCGTTATCGTTCTACCCGGCATCGGGTAGTATGGTTCTTCTTCGTAGAGTTCATCGAAAAGGTTTTTGACAGCAATAAAACCTTTGAGAGGTCCCCAGATGACCTGTTCCGTGTAGATGTTCACGATAAAGTAGGGTGACAGTATCTTTTCGGGCCAGAACCGCCTGCTTCGGTAGTAAAAAGACGCCCTCACCAGTTGCATTTCCGACGGTCGATATTCCATTGCGAGAGAAACTTTGTGGTTTGCAATCCCGGGCAGGATATGCCCTGTTGTCAAATCCTTGCCGATGATGTTAGTGTAAGATGCTGTCATGACGAAATAATCGCCCCGTGAATAGGACAACGAGAATTCCGTTCCGGCCGTCATCGCATGAAACACATTCCGATAGAGCGAGTCACGGGATGGCCTGTCGATCATGTCCCTGATGTCGTTGTAAAACCCGCTCACGGAGAGCTTAAGGTAGTCTCCGGGCGAAAATTCCATCCCGCCCTGAACTCTCAGCGCTTTCTCGGGCTTAAGGTGAGGGTTGCCCGACTTCGTAGAATAGAGTTCGTGCCCGGTGGGAAAACGGCCGGAGCGCTCGACCGAAGCCCATGTCTTCAGTGCATTTGTGGGCCTGATGGAGACTCCGACATTGGGGGCTATCATGTGGAAGTAGCTGTCAGTTGAATCGCTTTTGAAAAAAGGCACGTGCACGGATGCGTTGACGGTCACCCTGCCACGTCGTGAGCTTACCGAAAGAGCGAAATTGCCGTTCTGCAAAGTGTTTCTAAGCCATTCCGCATCCACATCGGGATGGCGGTTCATGAGGTCGTAGCGATACTGAAAACCGGAACTCAGCGAGAGATTCTCTCCGGGTTTGTAGTCCAGTTCCCAGATCGTGCCGGCGTCCCTGAGATCATGGAGGCTGTTCCACCAGATGTCATTTTCATCGAATTCGCGCGATTTGTAGCTTATGAGGTCGTTTACAAACTTATCGGCATAGAGTTTGCCACGCACAGAGAAGCTGACCGAAGGTCTGAACTCACCGCTCAGATCGACATAATCCCTGTTCCAGTAAGGGAACCTCCAGAAGCTGGCGTCCATCTTTTCAGCTGGCGGCACAGCCTTTGTCGAGCGGTAGGCGCCCGCCGAGATGCCAAGATGCACCCTGTCACCGTCCCGATACCCCAATTTCAGCTGGACGTTTGTCCTTGAGTAGTCACTGTTGTCACGAAGTCCACCATCATCGAAGCCTATGGATTTGAACTTATCCGGAAGGGGATAGCCGTCCGATGCCCCATGATAGAGGTTGACGGCGTAGTAAATCTGAGCGAGATTCGGCAACCTGAACGGCTTTCCATGGTTGAATTTTAGGTCATAGGAGTTTCCTGAACCATAATCTATCAGGAACCGTGCGTGAGGTTTGTCGCGCGGCGCCTCGGTCACGATGTTGACTATGCCGCCCATGGCGTTTACAGCGGTTGTTGTGGCGTTTGTGCCCTGAACCACGTCTATCCTCGACACGTTATCCGTGGTGATGGAAAGCAGATCAGCGCTCCCGTAATAAGGGTTATTGACCGGACGGCCGTCGACAAGCACAGCGACCCGTTTGGCCGAGAATCCCTGGATAGTG
>JAMOPK010000129.1 GCA_027064565.1 Caldifarciminota bacterium
GGGCGATTGGCTCTATCTCACGGTCTCAGCGCCGGGATATGTGCCATCTGTGGATTCCGCACAGGTCACAGCGTCGTCCGGATTTGCCGTGGAAAGCGTGAGCTGGCAGGAGGTGAGCGGCAACGGGGATGGCGAGATCAACCCCGGTGAGACCTTCGGGTTCAGCATGAGGCTCAGGAACGTGGGGACGAGCACGCTGAACAGCCCGACCGTGATCGTCACCCCGGTTGACACATCCTTCGCACACATGGAAAACCAGCAGGCGGGCTATTCCGGGAACGTTGGCTCCGGGGAGGCCTTCACCGTCAGCGGATTCAGGGTCAGATTTGCTGACACACTGCCTGACCGGACGCCTCTGACGTTCCGCATCCATGTCTCGGCAGGTTCGATAGCGCTCGACGGCGCCTTTGAGGCCACGCCCTCAGCTCCGCTTCTCGCCATCCAGAACCTCGAAATGGTCGATGCTGACGGAGACGGCTACTTTGAGCCGGGGGAGGACATCACGATAAACGTCACACTGAAAAACGTCGGCCACGAAGACGCTCAGGACATCAACGTCTGCCTCGGAACACACCCGATCATCGTTCCCCTGACCGGCTGTGCGAACGCACAGCAACTCAGCATCGGCGACTCAACGACGCTCACGCTTTCGTTCAGGGTCAGGGAAGGCATCGTGGCCGGCAGGACGGCGGAGCTGTCCATAGACGTCAGCTCAAACCATTTTTATGCATCCTACCACAGGTGGATCGGGGTAGGTGTGCTGGACTCCACCGCTGTCGTCGGGCCGGACTGCTACGGATACTGGCTCTACGAGCCGGGCGTGGACGTTAGCATTCCTGAAGGCGCAAGGTTCCCGATAGAGTCATGGATCGAGCTGGTCGGCAATTCCGGCGCCACACAGGTGACCTTCGACGAGAATGGACTCAGCACCGTTGAACTGCCCGACGGGATCGAACTCTCCTTCTACGGCCAGCGATTCGACACCATCACCATTTCTCGCTACGGCTGGATAGCGATGGGGAGGACTGACCTGTTCTACTACCGCAACTGGCCCATCCCATCGCCCACCATGCCGAATTACCTCGTTGCGCCGTTCTGGGATCACCTGACAAACGGCAAGGTGCTTTACTACCACGATGAGGCTCACGGGTTGTTCATAGTGGAATGGCATGACATGCGGCCATATTCCCATCCTGACGTGCATGAAACCTTTGAAGCGGTTTTCAACCTGAATGCGGGCGGCAGCACCCCGATTATGTTCATCTACAACCAGATATCCGATGTCGATTCTGCGGAGAACTTCTCGACCATCGGGATAGGCAGCCGTGAGGCCGATTGCGGGCTGGTTTACAGATTCGCCGGCCGCTACGCGTCTCAGCTTTTGGGCGGCCTGAGCGAGGGAAAACGGCTGATCTTCGCCGCTGTGGCACCCGATAGTTTCAACTACGGTGTGGACGAGGGTTCCCATGACGGTCGCACTTCGCTGAGGCTTCAGATGCTGAGCCGGGACAGGCTGGCGGTCATGGGCCTCGATTCGGAGAGCGAATACAAACTCCTGAGCATCGATGGGAGGGTGATGGAAAGGGGCAAAGTCGCGCCCGACAGACGAACCATCGACATATCGAACTTGCGTTCGGGCGTTTACATCCTGAGAATCGGCGAGGAAAACCTGAGATTCGTGAAAATCAGGTAGATGATGACAGGGTGGGCAACGCTCAGCGTTCCGGGATGGGCTTTTCCGTCCCGTAAGGTCAGGAAATAAAAAAGGGTGAGCGAGGGGACTCGAACCCCCAACCCCCAGATCCACAGTCTGGTGCTCTGACCAGTTGAGCTACGCTCACCCTGAATCTTTTATCCGCCCCCGGAGGGACTCGAACCCCCAACCCTCGGATTAGAAATCCGATGCTCTATCCAGTTGAGCTACGGGGGCATGAGAAATCGGGGCGAGTGGATTTGAACCACCGACCCTCGGCTCCCAAGGCCGATGCGCTATCCAAGCTGCGCTACGCCCCGCCGTTTGCCACACAATTGTGAAAGAGGGAACCTGAGAGCGGTGTCTATTATTAACTCGGCGCCAAAACTTTGTCAACAGGCGCAAAACACCCGACCCACCAGAGCCTGCTTGACCTCTCGGAGCCTGATTCTCACTGTGGGGGCAAGGGACAAAGAAAAACATTGGTGGGACGGCCATCCCGGCCGTCAACTGTGAATCCTGTCTCCCTTTCCGATCCAACCGGACAGCCTCTTGCAAAGCACCACAAACAGGTTTACAATACAAACCAGTTTACAAGGAGGTTGAGATGAAGGGATTGATGATACTCATGCTGGTCTCGCTGATGGGGAAAAACCCCTATCGGTGCAGATACTGGGAGATAGTGGGGGTTGACTCCGCATGGAGCTACACCAGAGGAGACACGGGAACGCTCGTCGGGCTCATCGACATGGGATTCGATTTCTACCACCCTGACCTGAAAAATGTCATCAGGCCGGGCTACTTCGCCGACGGGGTCTATCACACCGAGATTTACGAGGTGGTGGCTCACGGAACCGGGATGGCAAGCATAATCCACTCGCTTGCACCGGAATGTCCCATCCTCACCGCATCGTCAGGTGTGATCCGACATGATCTTCTGATCCTGAAAAAGCAGTTCGAGAAAGAGTACCCGGACAGCGGACTTATGGCCTTTCAGAAAGAGATCCTCAAGCACATGGACGAACTCAAGGCTTTCGGCCAGAGATGGCAGGAATTCATCAACCGCACAACGTCGGAGGGCATCCGCTATCTCGTTGACAACGGCGTCCGTGTGATCAACCTGAGTGCCCTGACAACTTCATCGCCTGAGATGGATTCGGCCTTCGCCTATGCAGAGGAGCACGATGTGGTCATCGTGATCGGTGCCGGCAATTCGGACACGGAATATGAGGATTATCCCGGAGAGGGCCTGAAAAACGTCATTGTTGTGGGTGCGTCCAACCTCAAGGGTGAGCGGT
>JAMOPK010000130.1 GCA_027064565.1 Caldifarciminota bacterium
AGGCAGCATCCGCGAGAAAAACGTTGCCATCATCGTCGAGGGGTATATGGATTACCTGATGATGTATCAGACCGGGTTGAAATATGCGGTGGCGCCGCTCGGAACAGCGCTGACGGAGCAACAGGCAAGAGTCATCGGGCGATACGCGAAACGTATCTATCTGCTCTACGACGGTGATGAAGCAGGCAGAAAAGCGGCCCGGAGGGCGTTGCCCATATTGCTGGCGGCTGGCCTGAGACCGAGGGTGTCGCTTCTGCCTGAGGGTGAGGATCCGGCAAGCCTGATTTTGCAGGGCGAACGTCAGGTCGTGATCGATGCGCTCAGAAACGGCCTCGATACCGTGGATTTTCTGTTGGGACAGGGAGAAAGAACGCTTGATGACCCGGATAAAATGGCCGAAGTTATCGCCGAGATATTGCAGGTGCTGGCAAACGCCGGGGATCAGCTCTATCAGGCGCTGCTTCTGAAAAAACTGTCCGAAAAAACCGGTCTGAGCGTGGCGACTTTGAAGGGCAGGATGCAGATTTTTAGGGCTGTGACTCCACGAAAGAGCAGAACGATGTTTTCAGGAAAAGGAAAACTTGTAAGCGGCGAGTTCAGGGTGGTTTTGTGGGGATTCAGGGACGACCGTGCGCGCCGTCTCGTATTTGAACTCGATGAAAACTGTTTTGAGGATGAAGCCGCCAGAGAGCTGTTTGAGGCTCTCAAAGCCGGTAAAGAGCTTGACGAGCTTTTGATGGAAGGAAGCGACGAGATGAGGGCGCTGATCAGCAAGGCCCTCATGGAAATGGAAGATTCCTCTCTCGATGACGAAGGACTGGAATTCATCGAGAGATTTGTCAGAGATAAAAAGAGCAATCGGGTGGCGAAGGAACTTATGAAATCTCAGGAAGACATTGATGAAAAACTTCGCCGCTTGATAGAACTCAAGAAGGAGGGATCCCTGACATGAGTAAGAAGGGGAACAAAGAAAAACGAGAAAAACAAAAGAAAGAAAAATGGAAGAATGAGGCTACCGAAAAGGAAGCTCTCTTCCAGAAAATTATTTTGAAGGCCAAAGAAGAGAAGAAGATATCCTATCAGGAAATCAACAGAGAACTTCCGCCTGAGTTTGCTACCGAGGAGGCTCTCGACGAGCTCATGAACGTGCTGGCCGAGAACAACATCGAAGTTTACGACGAGATTGAGCGTAAAAAGAAAATCATGAAGGAGGCGGCCGAAGAGGACGAAGTTTATGTGATAGTCAGCGATGACCCCGCAAAAACCTATTTGAAGCAGATTTCCAATCTGAGGCTGTTGACCAAGGAGCAGGAGGTCGAATACTCCAAGCAGCTCGACGATGCACGGATAGCCATACTCCGTAAGATTTTCAGGACGAAATACGGGCTCAATCGGCTGTTGCATTTTATAAAGCTGACCGAGGACGGAGTGCTCCAGATCGAGGAGCTCGTTCAGGTCGATTCCCAGTATTGGACTTCAAGGCAGAAGAACCGCAAGGAGAAGGAGCGGGCACACAAGGCGTTCGAGTTCATCAAGGTGCGTGTGAACGCACTGAAACCCTACTGGGACAGGATCAACAGCCTGACATCCGAGGAAAGAAAAACTTATCGCGACAAAATCAAAGTCATCATTCGGAAGATCGAGAACCTCAAACCGCAGTTCCGGAAGGTGATGGAGATCGTCAAAGGGTTTGAGGAGGAGGTCCGCCGGCTCGAAGGACTGTGGGAGAAATACGAGCAGAAGCGTCAGAGTTACGAGGAAATGCTTATGCGAAACGCCGAGAAGGGTGAGGATGATTTCGAGGATCCCCATCTTGCTATGATGGAATCCGAACTCTACGAGCTTAAAGAAGAAATCGAGCGGATCCAGGACAAACTCGGGATGGATATCAAAAAAGCGCTGGAGACCGTCCAGCAGATCGAGGAATACAAACGTCAGCTTGAAGACGCCAAGGCCAAGATGGTCGAGGGCAACGTGAGACTTGTCATCGGCATAGCCAAACGGTTCATGAACCGCGGCCTTGAATTCATCGACCTCATTCAGGAAGGCAACGCCGGGCTTATTAAGGCTGTCGAAAAGTTCGACTACAGAAAGGGCTACAAGTTCTCGACTTACGCGACGTGGTGGATCAGGCAGTCGATAACCCGTGCTATCGCCGATCAGTCGAGGACGATCCGCGTGCCGATCCACATGATAGAGACGATCACAAAAGTTTCCCGCGCAACCAGGGCGCTCATGCAGGAACTCGGCCGTGAACCTACCGTTCAGGAAATCTCGGATTACCTTGACATGCCGATTGAGAAGGTGAAACAAGCACTATCTGCAGCGAGAGAGCCGATCTCCATTGATAAACCGATCGGCAAGGAGCAAGACAGCTTCATCGGAGATTTCATTGTGGATGACATGCAGAAAACCCCGTTTGAGTTCGCTCGGGAAGCTCTTTTGAAGGAAAAGATTGAGGAAGTCCTTTCGACCCTTACGCCACGAGAGAGAAAGGTGATCGAATACAGGTTCGGCCTGAACGACCAGCAGCCCAAGACCCTTGAAGAGGTCGGAAGGATATTCAACGTGACCCGTGAAAGGATCCGTCAGATCGAGGCGAAGGCACTCAAAAAACTCAAGCAACCCAACCGTGCGGGCAAACTGCGCATGTTCATTGAATCTCCCGACAAGCACTGGTAACCCCCAACGGGCAGCGGTTCCGCTGCCCGTTTTTTTCTCCCATACCCACTTGGCGGCTGAAAACGGACATCATACTTCTTTTCCGATCTTGCACGGTTGAGTGAGCGTCGGGTGAATCGATTGATTGGATGGATCGGCCGCCCCGTCTGACGGTGGCCAACAATAGACCGATTTTTCAAACATCCTCAGACTCAAGTTTGACAGTTTTGGTGTGAAAAATGGAGACTTACCCTAAAACCTGACTTTGACAGTTGGATTTAAGAAAAATTCATAGTATCAAGGGATTACAACATCCTGAAGGTG
>JAMOPK010000131.1 GCA_027064565.1 Caldifarciminota bacterium
ATAAGGTTCGGGTGTATTTGCGATTAGGGAAGGTGCCCCGGGTAAGATGGGGTGAGTTATTAGAGCGATGGCGGCGGGGCGAAATGCGGATAGGAATGATCAGTTATGCAAAGAGATTAAAGCAGATTTACAGATTATATCTTGCTGATAATCCGCCAGTTATGTTCGCCACCACAAAGTAAACGGCAAACAGCCCAGGGAAGCTGTGGAGAACAGGCGAGCATCGGTAAGTAAGTTCTACTCCATCACAAGAGCCAGTCGGAAATATTACGAGGGAATATTAAAGGCTAATTGTCTAAATAAGCGAGTTCTCGATTATGGATGTGGAGTTGGAACTTTCACTATCTGGCTGGCGAAACAGGGAGCTATTGTTACCGGTATTGATATTTCCGATGCGAGAATTGAACTTGCTAAAAGAAGAGCCATCGAGGAAGGGGTTTCAAATGCGACATTTCTCGTTATGGATGCCGAAAATCTGGAGTTTGATGACGATTATTTCGACATTGTTTGTGGAGGTGCTATTCTGCATCATCTCAACCTTTCTAAAGCGCTTAGCGAAATTGCAAGGGTTCTTAAACCGGGTAAAATGGCAGTTTTCATTGAACCTCTGGGACACAATCCGTTTATCAATTTGTATCGTCGTCTCACCCCATCCTTGAGGACAAGAGATGAACATCCTCTGGTGATGAAAGACCTGAAGTTGATGCGGAGGTATTTTGGTAATGTCGAGGTTAAATATTTCCATTTGTTTTCCTTACTGGCGGTGCCTTTCCGAAATTCCCCAATTTTTCAGCCCTTGCTCAATCTGACCGAATCTATTGACAGGGCGTTACTCCAGATCCCTATCCTTCAAAGACAGGCGTGGCAGGCGGTTATAGTGCTTTCCCAACCACGGAAACGGGAATAGACGGTTTCCTCTTTCATCCACAGCCGAGACCGATCTGGCATTAAGGATGAATTTGATTTGTCCTCCATAGAATGGTATCTCAGGTGAGGAATCGATATACAAAACGTTTTTCTGTTTGCCAGAGGCGAGGGTTTTGTTTAAAATAAGCGCCACCATGGAGATACCGAAGAGATACAACCACAAAGAGGCAGAAGAGAAGTGGTATAGATACTGGGAGGAAAACGGGTTCTTTAAAGCGGACCCCAACGATGACACCCGTCCGAGATACACGATCTCGATGCCGCCTCCGAATGTGACGGGGATCATCCACATCGGCCACGTGCTGAACAACACCCTTCAGGATATCCTCATCCGCTGGCGCAGGTTGCAGGGCTACAATGTGTTGTGGCAGCCGGGCACCGACCACGCCGGTATAGCCACCCAGAATGTCGTGGAAAAAGAACTTGCAAAGGAAGGGAAGACCCGTTTCGATGTAGGCAGAGAAGAGTTTATCCGCAGGGTCTGGAAGTGGAAAGAAGAATACGGCAATCGCATCATTAATCAGCTGAAGCGGTTGGGCGTGTCAGCTGACTGGTCCCGTGTCAGGTTCACGATGGACCCTGACATGTATCGCGCCGTCATTGAGGCTTTCGTCAGGCTGTTTGAGAAGGGACTGATCTATCGGGGCACGAGAATCATCAACTGGTGTCCTCGATGCGGCACGGCGCTCGCCGACGACGAGGTCGAGCATGAGGAACATGACGGTCACCTGTGGTATATCCGTTATCCGCTTGTGGATGAGCCGGGCAAATACATCGTCGTTGCGACCACCCGACCCGAAACCTACCTTGGCGATACCGCTGTCGCAGTTCATCCTGAGGATGAGCGCTATAAGCACCTGATTGGCAAAAATGTGCGGCTCCCGATGGTGGACTGGATCAGGAAAAGCTATGCCATCGGCGACCAGAAACCCATCGACGTCCCGCCCGAAATCCCCATCATTGCCGACGAACTTGTTGATCCCGAATTTGGAACCGGTGCTGTTAAAGTGACACCGGCCCACGACCCCAATGACTACGAGATGGGGATGAAACACAATCTGCCGTTCGTTCTCGTGATGGATAAAGAGGCGAGGATGAACGAAAACGCAGGGCCTTACCGTGGCATGGACCGCTATGAAGCGCGGGAGCGCATCGTCGAAGAACTTCAGGAACTGGATTTCATCGAGAAAATTGAGCCTCACAAACATTCTGTTGGCCACTGCTACCGTTGCCACACCGTCATCGAACCTTACCTTTCGGAGCAGTGGTTTGTCAAGATGAAGCCTCTCGCCGAACCCGCTATTGAGGCGGTTAAGAAAGGCGAGATAAGGATTATTCCCAAGAGATTCGAGAAAATCTATTTCCACTGGCTCGAAAACGTCCGTGATTGGTGCATTTCAAGGCAGATCTGGTGGGGTCATCGCATCCCGGTCTATTACTGCAAAGACTGCGGCGCAATAACCGTCTCAAGGGAACATCCCAACGTCTGTCCTAAATGCGGTTCGCCCAACATCCAGCAGGACGAAGATGTGCTTGATACATGGTTTTCCTCATGGCTCTGGCCGTTTTCGACATTGGGCTGGCCCGAAAAAACCGTATGGCTGGAAAAGTTTTACCCTAACAACACGTTGATTTCGGGCTGGGACATCCTGTTCTTCTGGGTCGCAAGGATGATAATGGCCGGCTACGAATTCATGAAAGAAAAGCCGTTCACTGACATCTACCTGCACGGCCTTGTCCGCGACGAAAAGGGCGAGAAGATCTCCAAGAGCAAAGGCAATTTTATTGACCCGCTTGAATACATGGAACGCTACGGGGCCGACGCCCTCAGGGTGAGCATTGTGCTGGCGCTCCCCGAAGGTCAGGACCTCAGATTCGGCGAGAAGAGGATGGAGAGCGGCCGAAACTTCGCAAACAAGATATGGAACGCTTCCCGTCTGCTGTTGCTCAAGTCGGAAGGGTTTGAGTGGAAGGGCCTTCCGAACAATCTGGAACTGGAAGACAGATGGATACTGAGCAGGTTGAACGACACAATTGAGTCCGTGACCGA
>JAMOPK010000132.1 GCA_027064565.1 Caldifarciminota bacterium
TTTTGTCGGGCCACTCGAAGATGTCGATGACGTCATCTCTTGAAATGCCAGTTCCCACAATATTTGTTGGATCGCCGTCGTGTGGCAGAAAATAGAGCTTGCCGAGAGCAGGCAGGGCATGCATTGCCATGTAAACTATCACGAGATCGTTCTCATCCGCTATTTTGGCCACCCGCATCAAATTTTTCAGGATATTGGCCCTTGTCGCGTTTCTGTTGATGAGCGTTATCACGTGGTCAGAACGTGCACCGACATGTGGTCCCACAAGGAAGTTGGCAAAGCTCCGGGCGTCCGACGCCGCATATTTCAGGTTTATTGCCGGGTCAGCATAAGTGTTCACCCCGATCACAACCGCCCAGATTTCCCCTACCCCGGTGTTTATCGGGCTGGACTCTCCATAAATAACGAGGTTTTGCCTCGATTTATTGCCGTTATTATCGATGGCCGTGACTTTTATCACGTTTGTCCCTTCATGGATCGGGACATACGCTTTGAACTTAACGCCGTTATTAACGTTGGTTACATCCGCCTCCACGGAATTCACGAGAACACTCATTATCCCGGAATTATCCTTTGCTATACCGAGCAACGTGATCGTCTGCCCTTCTCTCGCCGTCAGATAAACGACTCCCCGCCCGTCCTGATCGATTTCCGGCGAGAGTATCTCGATTTCCGGCGGAGAGTTGTCCACAACGTAGCTTTCTGACTCCGTGGGACGGCTCCGGACTACAAACTGTGACCCTGTGTTCGACCATTGCAGCGCCTGGAATGTGCCGTCCCATTGAGTCGCAAAAATGGCTTTCGGTGTCCACAGCACGGATTCAAACCACGATGTTGGACTCCTGAAACTGTCAACGACCTCTCCTGTATGGCTATCCAGAATCTTCAGGGTCGAATCACCGGATGCCGTGACAATGTAATCGTTTTCGGGCGACCATGAGATCGACCATATCGTCGCCATGTGAGGCATGGTTTCCATGATCGGTTTCCACGTTCTCGACGCAAAAACCAGAAGAGTGTTATCCGGCCACCCTGTTGAAACAGCAAGTTTTTTACCGTCATATGACCAGTCTATCGAGTAGATCGAGCCGTGATTGGGATCGATGTCCATGACCTCATTCCACGATCCCGCCTTTACCACGACGATACGGCCTGAAGCAGTGCCAAAGGCCAGCCATTTACTATCAGGTGACCATGAGACCACATAGACAAAACTGCCGGTGCGAATTTTTTTTACAGGGGTGAAATTTTGGGCATCCCAGATGATGACACTGCTGTCACTGGATGCCGAAGCTATCCACCGTCCATTTTTCGACCATGAGACCGAGTGCACGCCCCGGGAATGTCCTTTCAAGTATTTTCTGGTGAGATTGTGGAGGTCAATTACAAAGAGGTTATCCCTTTCAAGGTCACAGCCTATGACGAGCTTTCTGCCGTCCGGAGAAGCGGATACAGTGATGGCAGCTTCGATCTCAACCTGTAACTCGGTAAACCACGTGTTGGTATTCATAACCTTTACCCTTGAAGGAAGTGCAAGTGCGATTTTACCGGAATTGCAAAACGCAAAAGGTTTTTCTCCCCACCCTACCACACGAAACTGGATGGTTTTCATCGGCTTAATTGTCATTATCAGGAAAAAGATTATCTTCACCATTTCACAAAATAATAACGCAATGGTTGTGCCAGTGAAAGAGGCTGTGGCTCCGGGAAAACAGGTTCAGAAAGGGGATGTTCCAAAAAGTTTCATTGGGATTTGAGAGCTTTTAAAAATTGACAGCCGTCCCACCCCTGGTTTTTCTTTATTTCTCGACATCATGGAGGCAACCGAAAAACATGGTAGCTCAAGCGTCCCGCCCAACGGAGGGGAATTTCACCTGACGAAAAAGGGCAGGTATTACTTTCGACAATCCTGACTTTGATCACTCAGGGTAAAACACCCTGACAAGCGTAAGTCCCTGAGGCGGTGCGACAAATATTTTGGGTCGCTGGTGCGCCTTCAGGATCAGGTGCATGGTGTCGGCCGGCATTTTCCCGACGGCCATGTGCAACATCGTTGCCACAAGGATCCTGACCATCCGGTAGAGGAACCTGTTTCCTTCGATGAAGTAAACCAATTCGTCGCCTTTCTGAACCCATTCCGATCTGTGGATGGTGCAGGTCGCATCCTTCTGCTCGCCGACGAGGATGGCTTTAAAATCGTGGGTGCCAATTAGAAGCGAGGCGGTAGAACGGAGCAGCTCGACGTCAGGCAGATAGGGGTATTCCCAGACAAAGCGCCGGCGGATCGGCGACCTCCTGCCCATAAGCACACGGTAGAGATACAGCTTGCCGATGGCCTGAAAACGGGCGTGAAACTTCGGGTCGGCCTCGACGAACTCCTTAACGAACACGTCGGGCGGCAGTATCTGGTTCAACGCATGGTGGAACTGTTCGGGTTCCATCCTGAGCGTATCGACCCTGAGGCTCGCAACCTGACCTTCAGCGTGCACCCCGGAGTCCGTTCTCGAAGCCCCGACGAACCTGAACCTGTGATGGCCAATCAGCTGTTCGATGGCCTTCTCCATCACCCCCTGAACGGTTCTCGCATCCGGCTGGATCTGCCATCCACGGAAGTCGGTCCCGTCGTATTCGATCACAAGCTTATAGACTTTCATCTTCCATCACTATGCGGAGCAGTTCCCCGAAATCTTTGATCTCAAAGTCCGGTTTAACGGAGGGATAGTTGTTCTCCTGACCTTCCCGATTTATCCAGACGGCGGTGAGTCCGGCCCATTTCGCACCTATCACATCGGCCCTCAGCAGGTCACCTACCATCATCGACTCCTCAGGTTTAGCTTCCAGCCTCCTCATGGCTATCCGAAAAATCTCAGGATGGGGCTTCATGTAGCCGACGTCGCAGGAGACAACGATGTCATCGAAATATTTGGCCAGTTCGGTATTCCTCCATTCCCTCAAAAAGGGTTCGCCTCCC
>JAMOPK010000133.1 GCA_027064565.1 Caldifarciminota bacterium
CACTGGTAACCCCCAACGGGCAGCGGTTCCGCTGCCCGTTTTTTTCTCCCATACCCACTTGGCGACTGAAAACAGACATCATACTTCTTTTCCGATCCTGCACGGTTGAGTGAGCGTCGGGTGAATCGATTGATGGGGTGGATCGGCTGCCCCGTCTGACGGTGGCCAACAATAGACCGATTTTTTAAACATCCTCAGACTCAAGTTTGACAGTTTTGGTGTGAAAAATGGAGACTTACCCTAAAACCTGACTTTGACAGTTGGATTTAAGAAAAATTCATAGTATCAAGGGATTACAACATCCTGAAGGTGGGTTACTCCACTACAGGAGACTCTGAGAGGACAAACGGTGGTATCTTTACTCCTAACGCCCTCAATATCTTATACCTTTTTCCTTTTATCTCTTACCATTCCCTTACAAATCTGGAGATTACCGGACTGGCTCCGTGCTGTTCGGATGTTGAATTTTCGGGCTCCAAAGTGTCGATTCCGTTCATTGGTGAGACATCTCCACCCGATTTTCCATGAATTGATGCATCAGTTTGCAATCTGGCAAAAAGTCGGGAACTTTCTTTATACTAAATGCCACTCACAGGAGGGCCTGCCATGATCAGGAGCACTCGATAAAAATCTGTAGTTGGCCACCGAACTGACCTATCAACCGTAACTTTACCCCAATCGGAGGTGGTTTTGCCATGATGCCGTGTGTTGTTGTTGACAATTTATGGAAAATTTACCGCAAAGAGGCTCGTGGGAGCGGATTGAAAGACGCTTTCCGCTCGCTTTTCAGGCCGAAATATGTCGAAATACAGGCCGTCAAAGGCATTTCGTTCAGCATTGAACAGGGGGAAATGGTGGGGTTTGTCGGCCCAAACGGCGCCGGTAAGACCACAACGATGAAGCTCATCTCCGGCGTCATCCATCCCACCAGTGGCACGATCAACGTGCTGGGCCATGTCCCGACGCGCCGGGAACCCGAATTCCTGAACCAGATAGCCTTTTTCATGGGCCAGAAAGGTTTTCTTTCGATAGTCATCTGGGATCTCCCGCCGGTTGATGGCTTTGAACTTATCTGCCGCATTTACGGGATTCCGACCGTCGAATGCAGGAGGAGACAGGAGTTTTTCGCCGAACTGCTTGACATAGGCGGCCTTATCGGGACACCGTTGAGAAAACTGTCGCTGGGTGAGAGGACGAAGGTGGAGCTTGCCGCCGCCCTCATCCACTTTCCACGCCTCGTGATCCTCGATGAACCAACAATAGGGCTCGACATAATGGCTCAGGCCAGATTGAGGGACTTTCTGAAGGAATACAACCGTGCAACCGGCGCAACCATCATCCTGACCTCCCACTACATGAGGGATGTGGAGGACCTCGCACAGCGGTTGATCATCATCCATCAGGGAAAAATCCTGTTTGACGGACCACAGGCGGATGTCAGGGACAGGATGTCCGGGACGAAAACGATACGCGTCCGTCTAGATCCAACGAGACCCCGGCCCGAACTCCGTTCCTACGGGAAAATCGTTGAGTCCGATGATGACACTCTCGCCATTGAGGTCAGTAAAGAGCAGGTGAGGGATGTCGCAAAGGCGATATTGGACTTTGATGCGGTGATTGACATCTCGATAGAAGACCCGCCCCTTGAGGATGTCCTCAGGGCAGTTTTTGCCGGGGAGGTATCGCAATGAGTAGACCGGGATTTGTGTTTTCCGTGTTGCGGATCGAGCTGAAACTCGGCTTGAAATACAGGACGGAGCTTTTGCTCAGCACCACCTATCTGATTTTCCCGATGGTAATTTACTTTTTTATGTGGGCCAACATCTACGGGCATGGTGGGCAGATGGGTGACTATTCCCTGAAGGCGATTTTGACGTATTACCTCGTCTCTTTGATCCTCTACGGAACCATGCCGATCTTCGCAACTTCCGAGATTTCTAACAGCATCAAGGACGGCAGATTAACCTATTTCCTCACCCGACCGATTTCGCACTTCGGATATTTCCTGTCCTCTGTTTTCGGAATGACCGTCGTGTGGTTTATATCCAACGTCATCGGCATGTCCGCCCTGATCCTTTTGATGAAAAAGCATCTGCTTATCCCATCTGCAGGGTGCCTGATTCAAGGGCTGGTTTTCTATTTCATCGGCTTTGGTGTGGCCTTCATATCCGGCTATCTTTTGCAATTGAGCGCTTTCTGGTTCGGGGATTCGACGGGAATCAGCATGTTGTGGGACTGGGTGATAGGCTTTGCTGGCGGAGCCATTATCCCGCTGGATGTGCTGAACTTCAGGTTGTTCGATTATCTCCCGTTCAAATACATCTATTTCCTTCCTGCACAGGCTCTCATGGGACGCATCACTTCGGATAGATTCGTTCCGGAATTGGTGACCGGTATCGCATGGATAATCCTGCTCCGCATCGCCGCCGTTCTGGTATGGAATGCAGGGTTGAAAAGATACGAGGCACCCGGAGGTTGAATTATGAGGAGCGTTTCTCTCATCTGGCATCTCTTTGCCCTGAAACTCAAAAGGGAGATGATGTTCAAGGTGAGTTTCTGGTTGCAGGTCGTGTCGAGAGCCTCTTACATCGTGGTGACCGCCCTGTTTTTCGAGGTGGTTTACCGTCACGTTGAGCGGATAGGCGGATTCTCTCACGATGAGATGCTCATCCTTGTTGGAACCACCGGGATCACTATATCCCTTTTCCGAACCCTTTTTCGGGCTGTGACATGGCGACTTGGAAGGCTGATAAGATACGGTGGGATCGAGTTCATTATGACGAAACCGGTTGACCTGAAACTATTTGCCGCCGCATGTGAGCCTGACCCTTCGGAGTTGATGGGGATCCCTATCCCGTTGGCCCTTGTGGTTGCGGGCGCAAAAAGTGCTTCCTATTCCCTGCTGCGCTGGGTGGGCTGGTTGAGCGGGATATTGCTGGGCATCGTCCTTTTTCTCGAACTCATGCTCAC
>JAMOPK010000134.1 GCA_027064565.1 Caldifarciminota bacterium
TTCCCGGCGGCGCGCCGGACGCCGGTAGCATCGTAAGTCACTATCAGACTGAACATTGCAGTTACAGCGAAAATCGTGCTGTCAAAACCTTCCCGCAACCCAACCATCGTGCTGAGTGCAAAAACCGTGGCGGTGTGTGAGCTCGGCATTCCGCCTGTCCGCACTATCCATTTGAAATCCATCCTGCCGTCAATTGCCCAGTAGAGGAAAAATTTAAGTAACTGGACGACTACCGTCACCAGTATCGAATACCAGAGTAGGTCATTGTGAAAAATCGCCTTGAGCATCAGTAACTTCTCTCGACAATGAATTTGGCAAGCTCGATTATGGGCCAAGCGAGCTCAGGCCCGATCTGATAGTGCGCGATCTCGATGGCCCTGTCCACAAGCTCCCTCGCCTTCTTTCTTGACTCCTCTACCCCGTAAAGCGCCGGATACGTGGATTTGCCCCGCTCGCTGTCGTGTTTGACCGGCTTCCCCAGCACCTTCTCGTCCCCAACGACATCAAGCACATCATCCGTTATCTGGAATGCGAGTCCGATCAGGTCGCCGATCTCACGATAAACGGGTATCAATCGCTCGTTCTGAGCCGCCATCCCGCCTATGGTCAGGGATGCCCGAATGAATCCCCCGGTCTTCCTCGAATGGATGTAGTCAACTATCTCAGGCGATGGTCCTTTCCCTTCGTAAAGCAGGTCGAGTGCCTGTCCGCCCATGACCCCGTCCACACCGATTGCGTCGATTAACTCGTTGAGCATCCGTAGCTTAACGTCGTGAGGAAGCAGCCCCTGAATGAAAAGCCTGAAGGCCTCCACAAGCAGCGTGTCGCCGGCTAAAACTGCTATCCCCTCGCCGAACACCTTGTGGTTTGAAGGCTTGCCACGTCGCATATCGTCGTCGTCCATCGCGGGAAGGTCATCGTGGATCAACGTGAACGTGTGGATCAGCTCCAGGGCAGCAGCCTGCGGCAATATCTCTTGTCTCACGTTCTCGCCTCCGGCCACCTCGTAGCCCATGATCGCGAGGATAGGGCGCAACCGCTTTCCGCCGGCAAACAGCGTGTAGCGCATGGCTTTCCTCAGTATCTCAGGGCCGGGCCCTTCCTCCGGGAGGAACCTATCAAGTTCCTCCTCCACCATTTTTTGCCGTTCTTTCCAATAGCTCCAGAAATCTCTCATGGGCTATGAGGATAAATTCACGCTTAGATTGTGTCAATTTGACATCGGGAGCTTGTCAAAAAATAGCCATCTCATTTATACTTATGCGCCTTAAACAGGCGCATGGGCGCCCCTGAGGAAAACTCAGGTCCAAACAAGGAGGATAAACAGATGAGAGAATACGAGATGATGGTAATAATCGACCCGGACATCGGCGAGGATGCCATCGCTGCCACAATCGATAAACTCAAACAGATCATTGTGGACAACAACGGTGAGATAGAGAACATAGATGAATGGGGCAAGCGGACACTTGCCTACGAAATCAGACACAAAAAAGAGGGCTATTACGTTGTGTATCAGTTTAAAGCCGATCCAACCGTTCCCGATAAGTTGAGGCGTGAGCTTCGTCTCAACCGTAACCTTATGCGTGGAATGATAATTAGAAGGGGGGATTAATCTTGGATATTAGGTTCCCTGAGTTAAACATTGTGGTTCTTTCGGGCCGCCTGACTCGGGATCCTGAACTCAGATACACCCCGAGTGGGCGTGCGGTAGCCAAAATGAGATTGGCCTCGTCTCGCAGGTATAAATCATCCACCGGAGATTGGGTTGACGACACGCTGTTTATAGACCTCGTAGCATGGGGTGATCTTGCAGAGAGATGTAATGAACGACTCCAGAAGGGCAGTCCAGTCATCGTTCAGGGACGATTGAGGTCCCGCGAATGGACAACGGAATCCGGCCAGAAAAGAGTGGCCTTTGAAATAGTGGCCAACAGGATCCAGTTCCTCGAAAAATCCGGCACGGTTATCGAAGAAGTGCCACCGGATGAAGTTTCAACGGTGGACGAACAAATACCGGAATACGAGGAACCGGTTCCGGATGAGGATTTACCCTTCTAAAATCCTCAAAAACAAAAACAGGGAGGTGAATTATGGCAAGAAAGAGATGCGAATTTTGCCGTGAAGGCATTGATGAGATAGATTACAAAGACGTCGAAAGGCTCAGGAAATACCTTACTCAGAGAGGTAAGATACTGTCCAGAAGGGTCACCGGCACATGTGCTTATCATCAGAGGAAACTGGCTAAGGCCATCAAAAGGGCACGTCAGATGGCTCTTCTGCCGTTCGTCGAATCCTACTACCTGTAAAATGGGGGAATCGCATGAAAATTATACTCCTTGAAAACGTCGAAAAGCTTGGCAATAAAGGCGATATAGTCGAGGTTGCGGATGGGTATGCAAGGAATTATCTGATACCGCGCAAGCTCGCAGTGGCAGCAACTCCGTCCAACCTCAGGGCATGGGAAGCTCAGCAACGGCTCCTCAAGAGCAAAGAGGAAAAACTTAAGGCGAAGGCCGAGAAACTGGCTCGCAGGATCAATAAAACCACCGTTACAATTCCGGTAAAAGTGGGCGAGGAAGGCAAGCTATTTGGCGCTGTTAGCTCCATCGACATCATCAATGCGCTCAGGGAAAAGGGGATAGAGATTGAGAAGGGCATGATCATGCTCGACGAACCTATCAGGGAAACCGGAAGCTTTAAGGTCGAAATAAGACTTCACCCGGAAGTGCACGCCCATCTGAGGGTCGTGGTTGAGCCAAAGGAATAATCCTTAATTCTGACCGTGGATATAGAAAATCTTATCGAGGTCGTGGTTAACAAAGTCACTTTTAATATAAGTGAATCTCCAGTAGTTGTTCTTTTAGAAAAAGGCGGATCGAGGACGCTTTCGATCTGGATCGGCAGTGCCGAAGCGGCATCTATTGCCATTGCTCTTAAAGGTGAAAAGACGTCTCGGCCAGTTGCTCATGATCTTTTCTGTCAGCTTGCCGAGGCGTTGGATGCGCGCATAATCATGGTAGTTGTCAACAATCTTTCGGACAACGTTTTTTATGCCAGAATCATTCTGGCTCAAGGGGAAAACAAAATTTTGAGCCTTGATTCGCGACCATCTGATGCGATTGCCATCGCTTTACGCAGTGGCGCCAGAATTTACGTGACACGCGAAGTAATGGACAAGAGTGGATTAAATAAAATCGATCCCCAATAAAGGAGGATGAAACCATGAAAAAGGTATGGATGTGGATCATAATAATTCTCCTTGTGCTTGTGGTGATTTACGCCATAGCCAAGGGAGGCAAACAGGGACAGCAGACCGAACAGGTCCCTGCTGACACCACCACCGCCGTGGAAACTACAGCGGTTGAGACTACCACTGTCGAGAGCACGGCCGTGGAAACAACTACTGTCGAGACGACCGCTGTGGAATCTACCGAGACACAGCCGGATACAACCGGCAAGTAATGCGAAAACGCGAGGGCGGCATCCGCCGCCCTCCTTAAATCTATCATGGACAACGTAAAAGGCATCGTCGTTGGAAGGGAAAATGGCTATTATGTCGTGAGGGTCATGGACCCGGCCGATAAATGCAAGGATTGTGCTCTTGCCGCAATCTGTCGGGCTTCTCGATCAAATACCGTCCTTGCTGTCTCCGAAACTGAACTTAAAAAGGGAGAGACCGTTGAGCTTTACTATCCTGAAATAGCCCTAATCTTCGCTTACGCCATCATTTTTCTCCTGCCGATTCTGTTCCTGATAGTTGTGCTTGGCGTCACAGGCTCAGCTCTGTGGGCGGGGATTGCTACCTTGCTCTCCTTTGTTGTGCTCAAGCTGTCCGATAGGTGGCTTGCTGAGCACATCACGAGGCCTCGCATAGTTAGGATCGAATGAGGGACGGCCTGGACCCGGGCCATGCCCAACACCACTACACCCTAAAAATCATAGTTCCACAAGTAGATAAATTGCGAACAGGCCGGTCATAGGGCCACCGTAGTAGTCCATAAGGAGATATGGCTGGATAGAAGATGAATAATAAAGTTTGCCATTAGGGTGATTCATCGTATCCTTAGACTCCGAGTATTTCACCCCTGTCATGAAACCGGCAAGATCGGATATGAGGTTCAAATAGAATTTGTGCCCCCACAGAATCTTATTTAGCTGTAAACCTGCTCTGAGATTGGCACCGGTGTGTATGTCGCCGGATAAGTCCATCCGCCTTTTTTCGCCAATGGAATCCTCCAATTCAATCTGTGTGTAAGATCCCCCAATGCCAATGTATGGCATAATCCCGGATAGGAAGGAGAGCTGCCAGCCATTCCCCAGGTCCTTGAAAGGCTTGATGTGATATCTGCCATAATAAAATGTCACATTGACCCTGTAGTTGGATTGTGTGCCCGTCTGTTTGAGGTTATACACAGTTGAATCGTTGTAAGATACGCTATCGATTATTTTATCTCGGGACGGCAGATATAGGTCTCCAGAAATGCCCAGAGTATAAGTTGTAAGTGTATTGCCTGTCCTTTTCTGAATGACATATTGATTGGGCAGGATCCGAAGCTCTGTGACCCTGACCCCAATCGCAAGATTACTGTCCGCCAGATTTAAGTTAAAGAGAGACACAATGAAGATCATGGTGCTGAGCATGGTTAAAACCTCCTTATTTGGTTTTGATACCCAGGTCCAGACCGCCCAAAATTTTATAACAGTCCGAATTATGAATTCAACCTGAGGAGACGTGTCACATTCTGGATTTCGGCAGTCCCATTCTTTAAAATTTAGTTGCTTTAATGCAAATTCGTGCAAGGAGGCTTGAGATGGTCTGGCTGAGCGAATTCAAACGTGAAGATGGCAAGGAGATTTACAGGTTCACCGACGGCCGGTGCGTTGAGTTCGAGGTGGAAGGTTGCAGAACGGTGGTCACCGACTCCGACGGCAACATCCTGTGGCAGGGAAACCTGGACAGGGATTCCGATCTCGTGGAGTTCAGGCGCAAATATGAGGACATCATCAAAACCATTTACATGCAATTCGAGAACCCTGAGGCCACTGCATTCAGGAAAGCGGTGGGTCGAGTTGTGAAAAGTTTTGTCGCTATGCTGCTTAAAGGGTGCGATTGTGGTGGTGAAGCATCGTGAAACGCCTTCGCCCATTTCGGGCGAAGGCGCCTATCTTCATGAATTCAATCCGAGGAGTTTCTCGTAAAGCTCAAGCCTGTGAGCGTAAAGCGGGAACGCCTTTGTCAGCTCGTCCACTTCCGCCCTCACCGATTGGATCACCGATTCATCATCTGGAGCTTTGAGCACTTTCGCTATCATGGATGCGATCTTCTTCATCTCGTCCTCTTTCATTCCGCGTGTAGTCACAGCCGGCACACCGATCCTAATCCCACTCGTAACAGTCGGTTTCTGAGGGTCGAAGGGTATTGTGTTCTTGTTGACGGTTATGCCTGCCCGTCCAAGCGCTTCCTCGGCGACCTTGCCCGTGATCCCGACGGTCCTCAGGTCAACGAGCATCAGGTGGTTGTCCGTGCCACCGGTCACAAGGCGGAATCCGTGCTCCTTCAGAGCTTCAGCGAGCGCTTTAGCGTTTGCCACGATCTGCTTCTGGTATTCTTTGAACTCAGGGGACTCGGCTTCCTTGAATGCCACGGCCTTTGCAGCAATCACGTGCATCAGCGGGCCGCCCTGAATCCCCGGGAAGATGGCCTTGTCGATCTTTTTGGCGAACTCTTTTCTGGTCAGGATCATGCCGCCGCGAGGCCCACGCAGCGTCTTGTGGGTGGTCGTTGTGACAAACTCGGCATATTCAACGGGATTGGGATGCAATCCGGCGACAACAAGCCCGGCGATGTGGGCTATGTCGGCCATGACGTAAGCGCCAACCTCATCCGCTATCTCCCTGAACTTCCAGAATTCGATGGTGCGTGGATACGCGGAGTAACCGGTGACGATGACTTTCGGCTTATGCTCCCGTGCGAGCTTCGCCACGAGGTCAAAGTCTATCCGCTCGGTCTCGGGGTTCACGCCGTAGTGCACCACGTTGTAGAGTTTGCCTGAGAATGAAACCGGGCTGCCGTGCGACAGGTGGCCGCCGTGTGAGAGTTCCATCGACAGGATGGTATCGCCCGGCTTCATCACAGCGAAATAGACCGCCATGTTGGCCTGAGAGCCGGAATGCGGCTGGACGTTAGCGTGTTCCGCACCGAACAGCTTTTTGGCCCGTTCCCTCGCAAGGTTTTCGGCAATGTCCACCACCTCGCAACCGCCGTAATACCGTCTGCCCGGATAACCTTCGGCGTATTTGTTCGTCAGCACAGAACCGAGTGCCTCAAGCACAGCCTCCGAGACGAAATTCTCAGAAGCAATAAGCTCAAGGCCTTCCGCTTGCCTTTTCGTTTCCTTGTAGAGCACTTCAAATATCTCAGGATCAACCTTTTTTAGAGTTTCTATGAACACCTGATCATCCTCCTTTTGGACATCTTTATTTCCTAAAGCAAAAAGCATGTCCATTTCAAGTCACGATTTTTCAAAATCTTCTATCGAACGCTTCAGGGTTTCAACGACCAGCTCAACGTCATCGAAGCTCATTGAAGGATACAGGGGCAGGGTCAATTCACGCCTCCCAAAATCCTCGGTGACAGGGAGCTCAACGTCCGGAAAACTTTTCCTGAAATAACTGAAAAGATGGACTGGATGGTAGTGCACGCTGGTCTGAATGCCTTCTCCAGCCATTTTCAACGCTACCTCGTCCCTGTCAAGATGCGGGGCAAGAAGCACGGGTATGATGTAATGCGAGGACTGTTCAATGGAATCGAAGGGGCACTCAACAACGCCCTGCAGCCTCTCCCTCAAGAGTCGTCGGTAATGTGACACCAGTTCTCTGCGGCGCTCATTTTTGACTCCCAACTTCCTGAGCTGCACCAGTCCAAGTGCGGCGTGCAGCTCGGTCATCCGGTAGTTGAATCCCGGAAGGACCACATCGTAGCCAGCGGGCCGGGAGATCGATGTGTATCGCTCCCACGACAGCGATGTCATCCCGTGGGAACGGAGGAGGCGGACCCTGCGGGCGAGTTCATCATCGTCGGTGGTGACCATTCCGCCCTCGCCCGTCGCGAGGTTTTTGTTGGAATAGAAACTGAAAGCGGCGATGTGGCCGATGCCGCCGGCCATCTTTTCGCCTGCCCGCGCACCGTGGGCATGGGCTGCATCCTCGATCATCAAAATCCCGTGCCTGTCGCAAATCTCACGGATCTCAATGGCATTGTCGGTAAACCCGGCGTAGTGGACGAAAACCACCGCTTTTGTGCGTTCGGTAATGGCCTTTTCGACCGTTTCAGGGGACAGATTTGGCCTTTTTACCGACTCGATATCGGCAAAAACCGGCGTCGCCCCGGTATGCAGCACCATGGAGACGGTTGCTACGAAGGTGTTGGAGGGGACTATGACCTCATCGCCCGGGCCAAGCCCCACGGCAAGGTAGGCGAGATGCAAGGCTGCCGAGCCGTTGGCCACCGCAACGGCATGTTTCACGCCGATCAGCCCGGCGAATTTCTCCTCAAATTCCCTAACTTTAGGACCTGCTGAAACCCATCGTGAGTTTATAACCTCAAGAACCGCCTCTTTCTCCTCCTCGGAATAATCAAGATCAAAGAGAGGGATTCGATAAGCACCACTTCCTGCCATAATTGGTAATTTTAAAGCATTGGAAATATAGCTTTGAAAATATTCGAAGTCTTCGTCACGAATGAAAACAGACTATCCGTGTATTGACCTCATTTTTTGAAAAGCTTTAAAATTCCGCAAAAATAGGGGGATGGATCATGGTGCTATATGGCTTGGTCGGTGGGCTATTGGCTGTCGGATTTGCAATTTTCCTGATTTTCAAGGTAATGAGCTACGATGAAGGCACCGAAAGGATGCGTGAGATAGCGGCTTACGTGCGCGAAGGTGCGACCTCATATCTTACGCAGCAATATAAGGTGGTGGCGATAGTTTTCGTTGTAATTGCGCTTCTGATGTTCCTCCTCGTCAAGGCCGGGATGATGGAATCACCGGCTCCGTGGCTGTTTATAGCCGGCGGGTTCCTTTCCGCACTTGCTGGTTTCATCGGCATGAGCATTGCCACACGTGCGAGTGCGAGGACAGCAAATGCCGCGCGGGAGAGCTTGAACAAAGCACTCAAGATAGCGTTTTCGGCTGGTGCTGTTATGGGGTTGATGGTGGTCGGACTTGCACTTCTGGGCATAACCCTCTCTTATCTCGCACTCAAGCTGGTCTATGGCAATGATCTGACAAAAATAACTGTTGTCCTGCTCAACTTCGGCATGGGCGCATCCTTTGCCGCCCTGTTTGCCCGTGTCGGTGGAGGGATTTTCACCAAAGCGGCCGATGTGGGTGCTGACCTTGCCGGAAAGGTTGAGGAGGGCATCCCTGAAGACGACCCGCGCAACCCGGCCGTGATAGCTGACAATGTGGGCGATAACGTCGGCGATGTGGCCGGCATGGGAGCCGACCTTTATGAGAGTTATGTCGGCTCGATCATCGCCACCATGTCCCTTGCCGTTGTCGCGGGCCTCGGCATGAAGGGCGTCGAGCTCCCGGTGAAGATAGCCGCTGCCGGCATCCTTTCGTCGATCATCGGGACGTTTTTCGTCAGGGCGAGGGAGGATGCAACCCAGCAGAACCTGCTGATGGCTCTGAGGCGCGGCGTCTGGTCGGCAAGTGCGATAATCGTTGTTCTGACTTATCTGCTTGTCAAACATGAGCTTCCCGGCCACATCGGCGTTTTCTGGGCAGTCATCATCGGGCTTATCGCAGGACTCATCATCGGCTACAGCACGGAGATGTTCACTTCCGATGCCTACGGCTGGACGAGGCGGATAGCTGAATCTGCGAAGACGGGAGCGGCGACCGTCATCCTGCGCGGTCTATCGGTTGGGATGATTTCGACCGCCATTCCAGTCGTCGTTGTGGCGACGGCCATTGTGCTGAGTTACTTTGTTGCGGGCGGCAAAACGAGCTTCAACATGGGGCTTTACGGGATCGGACTTGCTGCAGTGGGGATGCTATCGGTTCTGGGCATCACACTTGCCACCGATGCCTATGGGCCTGTGGCGGACAACGCCGGCGGCAACGCCGAAATGAGTGGTCTGCCTGAGGAGGTGCGTGAGAGGACGGACGCACTTGATGCGCTCGGAAACACCACAGCCGCAACTGGTAAGGGGTTCGCCATAGGTTCGGCAGCTCTGACGGCCCTTGCGCTCGTCGCATCTTACCAGAATGCGCTTCACTACTGGATAGCAAAGTTCCAGCTTCCGCCTGACATCGCCGGTAAGCTGATCAAACCGCTTTTGAGCGATCCGTTAACCATTGCCGGCGTTTTTGTGGGTGCAATGATGCCGTTCCTATTCTCAGCATTCGCAATCGATGCAGTGAGCGAGGCGGCGGAGCGCATTGTTGAGGAGGTAAGACGCCAGTTCAGGGAGATCAAGGGGTTGCTTGAGGGCAAGGCCAAGCCCGATTATGCCGGTGCTGTCAGGATTGCCACGAAAGAGGCCCAGAAGAGGATGACTGTGCCTTCGCTGATGGCGGTGATCATGCCGATCCTTGTCGGATTTCTACTGGGGCCAAACGGCGTGATCGGACTCCTGATCGGGGCATTGACCGCCGGTTTTGCGATGGCGCTGTTCATGGCCAACTCCGGCGGCGCATGGGACAACGCCAAGAAATACATCGAAAAAGGCAATCTCGGCGGAAAGGGAACGGATGCACACAAGGCGTCGGTTGTCGGCGATACCGTTGGCGACCCGCTCAAAGATACCGCCGGACCTTCGCTTAACATCCTGATCAAGCTCATGTCGATGGTTTCTATCGCTTTTGCCGGCTTTGTCTTGAAGATCACGATTGTCAGGATTTTCTTCTAAAAACTTTGCATCGGACAGAAATCCCTGAGTCCCTCCTTTTTGGAGGGACTCTTTTTTTGACCAAAATGTGGATGTATCAGCATCTTACGGCGGTCTCAAGTTGCATTTGAAGGGCTGAAGTTGATCATAGTTCCAATGACGGCCGGGGACGGCCGTCCCACCTGATGTTTGAACTTTTCTACTTCTCATTTTTAACTGTTCTATCAGGGGCTAATCAAAGTCTGGTGGGTCGGGCGTCATTGTGGAGCAGGTGTCGTTGTGGGGCGGGCGTCTCGCCCGACACTCCACCAATCCCATAACCTCAAGCAATCCGGGATAATATCTTGATCAATATCTGGAAAGTTAAGTGAGGAAGCTACATGGAAAAAGACTTGAGATGGATGTGAAAAATGCGTGGGGGAACCCCATCCCCCACGCACGGAGTGCTATTCGGATTTCGGCTTGACAGCAACAAAGAGCCTTGCGCCCTGGCGTTCAAGGCGTATCAGGACAGGTTTTGTCGAGTCCTTGTAAGCTTTCACCGCCTTTTTGAAATCATCGATGCCATCGATCTTGTATCTGCCCACTTTCACAATAACGTCACCTTGTCTTATTTTGTCAGAGATGTCGCTCGAAGGATCGACTTTTGCCACCACGACGCCCTCGCCATTCGGGTTAGGGACAACGGTCATGCCAAGCCATTCGACTTTGCCCTCGCTCTCGGTTTGCTCTTCGCCGCCCGGCTTTGCACTTGACACGACGTTTGACTCCGGGTATTCGGCAAGTTTGACGGTGAAGGTTTTTCGGGAGCCGTCCTCACGCAGAACCTCCAACTTGACCTTTGTGCCCGGCGGGGTCTGAGCCACCATGAACCTCAGGTCATCAACGTTTTTGACCGGTTTGCCGTTGAACTTAAGGATCAGGTCACCGGCCTTGAGACCTGCTTTGGCAGCGGGATAGCCGTCCTGCACGTCGGTTATGAGGGCACCCATTGGCTCCTTGAGTCCGTAAGCCTCAGCGATTTCAGGTGTGACTTCCTGAATCCTAACGCCCAGGTAACCCCTCTCAACTTTGCCTTTTTCGATGAGTTGTTTGGCGATAAATTTGGCCGTATTGATCGGAATGGCGAATCCTATGCCGATGAACCCGCCGGAGGGTGACGTGATGGCCGTGTTGATGCCGATGACCTCGCCTTTGATGTTGACGAGCGGCCCGCCGGAGTTGCCGGGATTGATTGCGGCATCGGTCTGGATGAAGTCCTGATAGTCCGGGCCGTTGGGCAGAGGGATGCCGCTCCTGCCCTTTGCGCTGATGACGCCCACGGTGACGGTGCGCTCAAGTCCGAAGGGATTGCCAATGGCTATCGCCCAGTCGCCCACCTGAATGCTGTCCGAGTCGCCCAATTTCGCTATGGGTAGCTTGTGATCGGCCTTGATTTTGAGGACTGCGATGTCGGTTCTCGGATCCGTGCCGACAACCTTCACCTGATCCCCGGAATAGACCGTTTTGTCGGATAGTTTGACGATGATCTTGTCCGCATCCCTGATGACGTGGTTGTTGGTCAGGATGTAGTAATAATCGCCTTTTTTCTTGAAGATGAATCCTGAGCCGAGAGACCTCTCCTTCTGCTTCTGAGGCGGTATCTCGAATCCCTTAAAAAATTCTCTGAAAAAATCATCCATCGGCCCCTCAAACTGGAATCCAGGGGTCTCGATTATTTTCTCGGCCGATATGTTGACAACACACGGCATGACATCATGTGCGACCTTGACGAACGGACTTGTCCCCTCCGAAGTGACAAGCGGAACGGGATTCTCGGCTGCCCCATTCTGGGTGAGGTTAAGCCTTGCTGTCAGAATGATTCCAGTTGTTAGCCCTATGACGAATATCACGAGAGCTATTGGCCATTTCTTTGCGATTCTGGACATATCGTTCACCTCCTGTTTTTAGGCTTTTCCGCCTGAAATCTTCCTCGTTGTTTAACCGTGATTGGTAAAACACTAACCCTGTGAAGCTTTGTTCAACTCACCGGTAAGTCACTGCTGTATCAAAAAATGATAACGATTTACACAAAGTTGCGAAAGCCCTAATGCCACACTCCGGGGATATGTTTCCCGCAGACCCGGCACATTCCGGTTGAATCCACGTTGTTTTCTATGACAAAGAAACCACGCCGTTTTATGCAGATTTTGTTTGTGCCTGGACAGTAGGTGTTCTCGGCAGGATGACCCGGCACGTTGCCGATATAGACGTATTGCAGCCCTTCCTCCATTGCTATCTGACGAGCACGTTCGAGGGTTTTGACAGGAGTGGGCGGGAGATTGGTCAGCTTGTAATCGGGATGGAACCTGAGGAAATGCACCGGAGTGGTATCGCCGAGTTCCTCGACCACCCATCTGGCCATGCGCCGTATCTGATCCTCGCTATCGCTCAGGGTCGGAATGACGAGATAGGTTACCTCAAGCCAGACGCCCGATTCCCGAACAATTTTCGCCGTCCTTTTGACATATTTCAACCTGCCCTTTCCGACGTAGCGATAGACGTCGTCGGAGAAGCCTTTGAGGTCAATATCGACCGCATCCATGTATTTCAAAAGCTTTTTGAGGGGTTCGGGTTCGATGTAACCGCATGTCAGCATCACGTTTCTGATGCCGGCTTTGTGGGCCAGCTTCGCTGTTTCATACATGTATTCGTAAAAAATGGTAGGTTCAGAATAGGTGTAGGCTATCACCTGAGAGCCGGTTTTTTTGGCAAGTTCGACCACCTTTTCGGGCGGTAGGTCGTAATTTCTGGTCTGTTCGGGCGTGGAATGGGAGAGCTGCCAGTTTTGACAGAAGTTACAGCGCAGGTTGCAGCCCGCTGTGGCTATTGAAAGCGCACGGGAGCCGGGCAAAAAGTGGAAAAACGGTTTTTTCTCGATGGGATCGACATGGACGGCGGCAGGATTGCCGTAGGTCATCGTGTAGAGTTTCCCGCCCTTATTGAACCTGACCTGACAGTATCCTCTTTCGCCTTCGGGGATTATGCATCTTCTGGGGCAGAGGGTGCACCGCACGGAGCCGTCGGGAAGCTTCTCGTAAAACATCGCTTCCCGGATCCATTTCTTTTTCAAATTGGTGGCGTTGAGCGTCACCTGACCGACGAAATAGAGCGAAATCGCTATCAGCAAAGCACCTGCTATTTTCCTCATCATACCCCTCACCACCTGTTTTTTATTTGATTCCAGAACAACCGAAAAGTTCCCTGAACGCTCAGCGTTTGTCAGAATACCTGTTAGCGAGTTTGAAAAGGATTGCGCCCGCCACAAGGGCGAGCATCCCTCCGGTCACTTCATGCCTTGAAATGAGAAAAATCCCGGTTCCCACGAGCAAAAGAACCGGGATCGCAAGTATCAGTTGAAAGATGCGTTTTTCGGACATCACCAGAGCTTCATGGCATCCCTCACCCTGATCATGGTGGATTCGGCCTCGGTGCGGGCCTTTCTCTCACCTTCGGCGAGGATGTCCCTGACGAGGTCAGGCTTTGATTCGTATTCCCTGCGTTTCTCACGAATCGGGTCAAGGGCTGCGTTGAGGTGCTTGATGAGGTTCATCTTGCAGGTCACGCATCCCAATTTGCCGGCCTTGCAGTCCTGCTCGATCTGCGGGACTTCGTCAGGGTTGAAAATCTTGTGGTAGGCGAAAATCGGGCACTGCTCCGGATGGCCGGGGTCGTTCTTTCTGATTTTGGCCGGATCGGTGTAGGCCTTCCGAATCTTCTTCTCGATCTCCTCAGGCGGATCGCTGATGAAGATGGTGTTGCCATAGGATTTCGACATCTTCCGCCCATCTGTGCCCGGCACTTTGGGGAATTCCGTCAGGACGGGTTCAGGAACGGGAAATACTTTGTCATACATCGAGTTGAACTTGCGGGCGATTTCCCTCGTCAACTCCAGATGCGGGAGCTGGTCGGCTCCGATCGGCACGTGGTCGGCCCGATAGACAAGGATGTCGGCCGCCTGAAGAATCGGGTATCCTAAGAGTCCGTAATTCACGAGGTGTCCGTAAGGCAGCTCTTCCTCCTCGCCGATAAAGGCATCCTTGAGGCTCTCCATAAATGCCTCTTTCAGCTTGGCTTTCAGAACCGCTCGATATGACGCCTGATCCAACTGACCCTGCTGATACTGTTCTAAGATGTCGAAAAAGGAGTTAACTGCTGCCTCTGCGGACTTTTCCAGCGCTTTCTTCGTCTTGTGTCTCAGCTCGCCCACCCTGAGTTCGGCGATCTTTTCCTTGAAAGTGGGCACTCTGAGGAGCCTCGATAGCGAGACGAGCATCGAGAAAAGGATGTGAAGCTCTGCATGCTGAAGCACATGGGACTGGACAAAAAGCACGGATTTTTCCGGGTCGATGCCGGTGGCCAGCCAGTCAAGGGTTATGTTGAAGATGTTGTCCCTGAGTTCGTCCGTTCGGTCATAGGCATCGGTGAGGGCATGCCAGTCGGCTATCTCGAAATAGCATTCGTATTCGTCCTGAAGCTTTCTCCAGTTTGAGAGCACGCCAACGAGGTGACCGATGTGAAGCTTACCTGTTGGGCGCATGCCGGATAAAATCCTGCCCTTCTTCTCGTTTGCCATGCTCAACCTCCTGATTTTCGCACAACTGGAAAGGGATTTGTGGCGGATATTATAACCCACACCTGAGCCGGTGGTGAGATGGCTGAAGGTCGTCATCCAGCCTGATGTTGGGAATCCCCCATCTGCCATTTTTGACTGCTCCATCAAGGATTAAGTCAAAGACCGGTAGGTCGGGCGTCATTGTGGGTCGGGCGTCTCGCCCGACACTCTCCCCCTGTCAAAGAACCCTCAATGCTCCAGCAACTTTTTGACACATCCACCATGTTTTCCATTAAAATTTGAGGCATCATGGGAATAGACGTTGACCTCAAAGATATAGCCGAGTTTTTGAGTATTGTGCTCGGAGTCAAACCGCTCTGGAATTTTGCTTATCGAGAATACGGACGTCTTATTGCAACAATCTGGACTTCATTGGTTTACATCCTCTCCTTCATCGCCGCAGTGCTCTTGATCCCGGGTGCTTCCGCTTTCATTCTCCAAAATAGGCTTATCTCAATCATCTATGCGGTCGCCATATTATCCGCCCCATTGGGCCTTGCAAGGAGACTTTATCGCTCTCCAACTATTTCCGGGAAAATCACTTCCATAAAACGGATTGAAAAAGCACTTGCCGGCGGTAAGGGCGAACCCTTCAAAATCGGCTGGCTCAACGCAAAAGACATCCAGTTCACCGTCAGGCGAAAAGAGGTCGATAAACTCAAGGAACTTTTCAAAAAGCACAATGCGATCCTGTTAGAAGGCCCTTCCGCGAGCGGAAAGACCGTTATCGCCAAGCAGTTCGGCCTTGAGATGGCGAAAAAAGGCTATTTCGTCTATTACGCCAACCTCACGGTTAGGCGG
>JAMOPK010000135.1 GCA_027064565.1 Caldifarciminota bacterium
TTGAAAGCCACATGGTCAGCACCGAGCCTGAGACTCAACCCGTATATCTCATCAAGCCGATTCCAGTTAAACTTTGTGATGACAACACTTGTTGCCACTTTCAAACCCTGTTCGGATGCCAACCGAATGGTCTCAACTGCATCCTCAAATGAGCCGGATGTTCGCGTGAAGCCCTCGTGTGATCGGGCATCAGGTCCGTGAAGGGATATCAATAAGCTTTCAAGTGAAGGCTGTTGCCTGAGGAATTCAAGGAGTTCTTTCTTTTTCGGCCATCTGCCGTTGGTGAGTAGCCGAAACCTCAACCCGACATCCGAGATGTGTTCAACTATGCGCTCAAATCCGGGGTGCAGGGTGGGTTCCCCACCTGTAAGCTTGAGATACCTGACATGCGGCCTGAGTTTTTCGATGATTTCCGTCCACTGATCGGCTTTGAGAGGCGCAGGGCCTCTTCGATCAGCAAACACATTGCTGCAGCCGATGCATCGGTTATTGCATGCAGGCGTAAGCTCAAGAAAAGCAAAAACAAGATTTTCTTCGTTTCCATGCAGTTCATTTGAATAGCATGCACAATCACCCATATCAGGCCTTCCGCTGTTTTATATTCTGACTATTATTCTCCCGTTTACCATCCTCCACAAGTTTTACAATGTCTATTCTGGGATACCATTGGGACACTTTGCTCCATGTCGGCAGCTTCCTTAAGAGGTCTTTATGTTCAGATTTTATTCGATTCAGGAAGTCCGGGGACAGTTTTAGATATTTATTCGCAATGTCCCATTTTTCTGCTGGCTCCCTTAAAGGCAATACGGCGTAGTTGAGTTGTCTATCAAACCAGAATCCAAGAGGTTGTAGATGTTCTTCAAGGGCGGATACGTCAATTTTTACTCCAATTCCAATGTATTCTTTCAGATCCCTAACGATTTCTCTCAAAAGTTCTTCCACCTTGAGCGTTGAATCGTATCCCTTCAATTCATCTTCAAGCCACGTGAGTGTATCCATTTTCCGCGTTACCGCTTCATCCGTGTATAGATCATGGAAAACTGCAGACCTAAATAGGTATTTTACGACCTCCTTTTTGCAGCTCTCTTCGTTTCTGATATCACACTTATGTGCAAATTTAGATATAAGCTGTGCCATTGTAAAATAAAGGGAAGCAAGCCAGTAGAAGGCCTCATAGTAACGGGCCACAGTGTTACCCTTCGAAATAGGGACATCTTCTTGCTTGCATTTCAGATAAATTTTTTCTCCAACTTCGATCTGTTTACGCCCTTTGTCAAGCAACTCCACTGCTTTCTTGTAAAGTCCCTCTGGTGCTGCCTTTTCGATATCTTTTATCGCCTCGTAGCGCTCTAACTTTGTTATATACAGATAAGCCCAGTCATCGCAATTGTCCATGATCTCATTGATTAAACCATGTTTCGTGGCGATTTTGTCAGCTTCTTCGAAATACTTTTCAGCTTTATTTAGCGATTCCATGAACTCGTCCTTACGGGTTGTTCCTTCAAGGCATGCTTTCAGGAGATACACCTGCCCAAGCTCGTTGTATAGCTCCCATTGATAGAACGGTTCGAGGTATTCCCTGTTTTCCTCAACTTCTTGAAGAGAACCAAGAGCATCTTCCAGATACCTTTTTCCCAATCCTGGCCTATCTGCCCTTGACCTCGCAGAGTGCCTGAGGGCACGGGCTTCATAGAGGGAGGCATAAAGATAAGGAGCTGTCACTCTGGATGGGAAAATCAGCCTCGCGATGCGTTTGGCCTCCCTTGCGGTCTCGAGCGCTTCGGCATAGTTCCCCATCCTGTCGTCGATAAATGACTTGACCGAAAGGGAAAGGATATAACCGTTAAAATCTCCCAATTCCTTCCGTTTTTTAAGGACCTTTTCTATATGGTCATAAGCTTCATCGAACCTGCCCATTCGAGCTTCTACATAGGCCTGATTGTTCAAGGAACGAACTACCGAAAATTCTTCTCCGTTACACTGGAAAATTTCCAAGGCCTCTTCGTAATTTTTTAGAGATTTTTGGTTTTCCCCAAGGGCTCGATAAAGCATACCTATGTGGAGATTAGTCGTTGCCTCGTAATGTCTGGCCATCCACACCATGTAACGGAGTTCGTTATTTTCAATCTGCTCAGTATCCGGCAATTCGGAGAATTTTACCCCGTGCTCTTCCTCAATTTGTCTTTTAACTTCATTTATTTTTTTTAAGGCAAACTCAAACTGTTTGAGAGCATTTGACCGCTGTTCGGCAGGAGTCTGTTCATCCGTATAGTAACCCTTTTCTCTCAGAAGCGATCCCATTAAAACGTGAAACCGGGCTTTCCAGAGAGGCGGGTATTCCTTTTCGTGTTTATCGAATATTTTCCACGCTATACGAATAATTTCATCGGTGCCTTTCAGGTTTTTCACTGTGAATATATTGAGCCATGCGAGTTTGAAATCTTTGTTTATGTCCGGGTGTATCCTGTCATTTTTTAACAGTTTTCCCTGCATATCGGTTCGGCTGGCATTTATCCTGACAAACCTGATAAGCTCTGACCTCAAGAGGTCGTCCCATTCTCCGCGACGTTGCGATAGCGCTATAACCTCAAGGATGTCATAAAGATAATATCCGGACATTGGGTCGGCATACAGTTCATAGTAAAGCTTTTCCGTCCACAGTGATTCGGCTTTTCTCCTCAAAGAAACCCATTCCCTGAATTGGTCCGATTTTTGGGCGATCTCATTGAAAACCTTGCCTATTAAACCCTTCTTTTCATTGCCATAGATTTCATCAGAGATAAATTTAACTACACTTTTAGGTTTACTGAGAGAAGGAAATTCTTTTTTCCAGATGTATTTCTCCACAAGATGATACATTTCGTCGTGCAGGAAGAAACGTTTTTCTTCCCTTATTAGATGGGGACTCTTAACGAAAGAAAGTTTTTCGAACTCCTTTAAAGCCTTGTCGATTTCTTCCTCGG
>JAMOPK010000136.1 GCA_027064565.1 Caldifarciminota bacterium
GATAAACCGCATATCTCGAATTTTCAAAAGAAACTACGATGAACTGGAATACGAGGTGACTGATTTGCCAACACTTTTCGAAACATTTTTTAAGATAACGGAGGGCGGATAATGGAGATTAAACTGGTATTGATTGCATTTCTATCAGCTTTGCCCATCAGTCTGGTGGTGGCAAATTTCACTGAAAAAATCTCGCATAAACTCATTAAAACTATCCACTATTACATGTCCAGACTTACCGGCAAAACACATATCTTTATCGATAAAGATGGACTTCCAAGTGTCCAGTATGGTTATGTGAATGGGGTTTATTTGGGGATACAAAGGAATCCCGTAATGGTGAGTCAAGCTGTCATCGATTATTTCAAGGATTATGAAAGAGGGGATGTTGGGAAAAAGGATTTTATTTTAAATTGTGCTAACTGGTTGGTGCAGAATGCTACTCCATATCACAACGGGGATACGCTCATTTTTGAATACAAATTCCCATACACCTACGATATGGTGCCTCCATGGAGATCAGGACTTGCTCAAGGATTGGCTGTTCAAGCCATGATCAGGGCACATAAATTGACCGGGGATAAAAAATACTTAGATGCTGCTACGAAATTCTTGAAAGCTTTTTTCTATGAAGTCGCTGAAAAGGGCGTCACCTATAAATTGCCTGATGGTGGATGGTGGTATGAAGAGTATGCACATGAGAATGGGAAACATCCATGGATTTTGAACGGCATGATATTTGCTCTTATCGCCATACATGAATTTTATGAATACACCGGAAGCCCAGAAGCTAAAGAGTTATTCGACAGAGGCATGAAAGCCCTTAAAGCCAATATCCATCGTTACGATTACAGAGGCTATTATTCTTACTACGACATTCTGGGCAAGATAGCGTCTGAGAAATATCATCAGATACACATAATTTTGCTGGAGAGACTTTACAGGGTTTCTCCGGATGAATTTATCAAAAAATATCACGATAAGTGGTCTTCATATTACCGTATCCCTTTTGCAATGAGGCTATTTAAAAAGCCGATCACAAAGATGAAGATAGCCATCTGGGTCCTGAATTTTGCTTTGACCTTTCTCATCCTGTTGATTTTGATGGCCTTTATCGAATAAAACCTTTTGCTGTCCTTCAAACAAAAAGGCGGGGGATTTACCCCCGCCTCTTGATGTCAAAGACGTTCCCGTCTATCTCACTCTTTCATCGGGAAGGCCTCTTCCAGCCTCAGCAATCTTTCCCAGCGTTTGTCGATCTCCTGCTGGATCTCCTCAATCAGTTCCGGCCTGTTGAGAATGTGTTTGTAGCGACGCTGCGGTTTCAGGAACTCAATTATCGGAAGTGGTTTTCTCGGTTTGTAGTTAACTTTCCAGCTGCCGTCCTTGTATTCGTAGAGCGGCCAGTATCTGGTCTCGACAGCCAATTTAGCCAGTTCGATGGACATGTCAGGAGGGTAGTTCCATCCCGGCTGGCACGGGCTAATAACGTTGATGAAACTCGGCCCATCAGCCTCAAGCGCTTTCTGAACCTTCTTGATAAGGTCGCTCCAGTGCGAGGGGCTTGCCTGAGCTGCATAAGCCGGATTGTGGGCGATGATGATGTCAGTGATTTCCTTGCGCCACTGAAGTTTTCCGGGGATCACTTTGCCGGCCGGCGATGTGGTTGTGGATGCATATTTCGGTGTTGCGCTTGACCTCTGGATTCCAGTGTTCATGTAACCTTCGTTGTTGTAAAGGATGTAAAGGAAGTTGTGGCCGCGCTCCAGAGCGCCTGAAAGGGATTGAAGTCCAATATCGTAGGTTCCACCGTCGCCACCGAAGGCGATGAACTTGATCTCCTTGTCCGCAGGGATTTTGCCCTTGCGCTTAAGGGCCTTGTAAGCGGCCTCCACGCCGGAGATGGTAGCGGCGGCGTTTTCGAAAGCGTTGTGTATCCAGTTAACAGGCCAGGCAGTGTAGGGGAAAATCGTTGTGGTGACCTCCATACAGCCGGTTGCATTGGCCACAACAAGCGGGTAATCGGTAGCGCTCATAACGAGCTTAACGATAACCGGAAACGGGCATCCCGCACAGGCCCTGTGGCCGGGCGCAAGTGCCCTTTTCATTCTGGCAAGATCCCTTAAGGTTTTTGCTTTCTGAGCCATGACTCTCCTCCTATTCCCTCACACCCACATAGGTGACCATGCGGTCAGGTGTGTTGCCTTTAGCGATCCATTCCATTTTCTCGATGACTTCGTAGAAGTTCTCAGGTGGCACATCGCGGCCGCCAAGTCCGTAGACGAAGCTGTGGATAATCGGACGCTCAGGGAGATGATAAAGTGCTCTTGCGATCTCCGTCGCCACAGGGCCACCCATGGTGTTGAGGGAATCGGCTCTGTCCATAACCGCAAGGTATTTAACCTTGCCGAGATATTTCTGAATTTCCTCAAACGGGAACGGCCTGAATATCCTCAGTCTGAGGAGACCGACCTTCTTGCCTTTCTCGTCGCGCAGCTCATCGACTACCTCTTTGCCAGTGCCGGCGGATGAACCTAACACGACGATGGCGTATTCGGCGTCATCCAGACGATAAGGCTCGACGAAGACTGGAAGCTCAACACCGAAGAACTCGGCGAATTCGCGATGGGCATCGTAGATGTGTTTTTTCGATTCAAAAATCGCCTCAATCTGGCCACGTTTATGCTCAAAGAAATAGTCCTGAAGATCAAGCGGGCCAACGGTGATCGGATTGTCCACGTCTAAGACGTTGTAGAGAGGCTTTCTCTCGCCAAGGAACGCACGAACGTCCTCGTCATCGAAGACGTCCAGAGCTTCCATACCATGGGAAAGGACAAAGCCGTCGGTTGTTACCATGACCGGCAGATTTGCTTTCTCCGCCGTTTTCACGCCGACGATTGTGGATGCATAGGCCTCCTGAACGTTCTCGGTATAGATCTGAATCCAGCCGGCGTC
>JAMOPK010000137.1 GCA_027064565.1 Caldifarciminota bacterium
ATGGGCAGTTTGAGGCTATTCACGAATAAAAATTAATCGATCCTCGAAAACAAGGAGGTGGATTATGATAAAAAGATTGGTGTTGATTGGTGCCATATTTGTTACCGGGGTCATGGCAACTACCTATAACAACCCCGGCAGTGGAGGCGTCGCTGATGGATATCTCAGGAAAAACGAGAGGGCGGTGAACGGATACATAGCTGATGGGGGTTCATCTCATTCCTCTCAGGCGGGCGCAAACCTCGACTCCCTCTTCGTAACATGGGATGATGATTACATTTACATCTTTTTGTCCACGAATAACACAGAAAACTGGGATGTCGCCTACGGGATAGGAATCGACGATAGAGGCAGGTCAACCGGATACACCGGAGGCAGTTCTCCCAACGACGGATGGAATCGAAAAATAGGGTTCGACAACGGTTACAACGTCGAATATGAGCTCTATTTCTGGTGGGAAAACGATAATTCTCAGATAACATCGGCTCAACTGTGCAGCTGGGATGGCTCAGCCTGGAGCTGTGAGGATCTCACCAACGGAACAGATTTCAGCTATCAGGGAGGCTCATCGGGCCTGCAATCGCTTGAAATAAAGATAGCCAAATCGCGACTGAACAATCCCGGCACAATAGCTGTTTCCGCCTGGGTTTGCGGGGGAGAAGGTAGTTCTGCCGTTGATGCAATACCGGACGAATCGGACGTGGCAGATGATGACTGGGGCGATGTCGATTCCGTATCCCAGATGTATGAGCACACTATCTCAACTGGCAGAACACCTAACTGGTTCATGATCCTCGACGGCACCCTTTCCAGGGATGGGTATCAAACAAACGAGCTGTTTTACACAACAAGTGATAAACAGGCGTATGTCACATGGGATGCTGATTCCATTTATGTGGGCTACATTTTTCAGGACCTGAGCGGCGATTACGACCTCTGCATCTATTTTGATACCGATCCCCAGAAAAACAAGAATTTCGGGAAGGGCGTAGACATAGATGCCAGCGTATCGATAACTCTGCCCTTCAATGCCGATTATGGCATCCATATAATCGACGGAACAAAATCGCTGGAACTCAAGCGATTCGACGAATCCTCAGGTAATTGGGAAAATGTGACGTTTAACGGCCAATACTATGCTGGATACAGTGCGAACGGCACGAGCGAAATATCAATTCCATGGTCGGACATAGGAACCCCGGACAGCTTCTACATGGTGGTTTATCTCCTCAACACGAGCGACTCAAAGGCTTACGGGATAGCCCCATCTGATGGAAACACCGATGGCACAGATAACATCACAAACTTCATAGGATTTTTCAGAAGCTCCGATGAATTTGCCCCTTCCGAACACATAGGGGATACAAACCACATCATGGAGATCTACAGCAGCTCTGAAACCGGCAATGGCACACTCAGAAATGCAATGGAGATAGCCAACGGCGATGTCGCTCAGGACACCATTATTTTCAGGGTGAATGCGACTATCACCCTTAACACCGACCTGCCACGGATAGTAAATCCCCTTTACATCTCTGGCGGTAATAGTTCAGTCACTATCGACGGAAACAGCAAGGCCCACGACGGATTCAGGATTTCCACCGACTCGACTTTCACGCCCATCAGTTACGTCGGGATATACAACATAACGGTTCAAAATGCGATTTCCGCTGTCAGGATAAGCGTCGGGAACGGGTCTCCCATATCGGATGTTCAACTCATCAGTTTATATGTCAGTAGCTGCAAAAATGGAGTTTACACTGGCCTTGTTGGCGATAATGGCACAAACGGAGGCGCTTACGACAATGTGAAAATAGAGGTGGATCAGGCCTACATAGAGAATGTAGAAGACTACGGTATCTATCTACGGACGACTCAATCTGGCAAAAAGGTGAGAGCCGAAATATCGGGGTCATACATTGAAACATGCGGCGATGAAACGGACGAAGCCGGGTTAGCCGCTCTCGACAATGTCAGCCTCTGGGTCTATGACACGGAATTCAGGGGCAACTATTTCGGCATCCTTTTATGGAACACCAGTTATGCCGAGGCCCAATATGACACCATCTCCTCATCCAAAATCGATTCCTCCTTTTACAGCGGCGTGGTCGTCAAAAGGGAAGCGGGGAACATCACAGCGATATTCCAGTCCGATTCGATATTTACCAATGGCGGTTTTGGGACGGAAGATGCCGGAATTGTTGTTTCAGCGTTCTCCGACAATTCCAGCACCGCCGACATCCAGATTTATTCCTCAAAAATTTTCGGGAATTCAACTGATCAGGAATACGGTATCCTCGTGGCGGACTGGTCAAGTGCTGGAGATAACGGGAAAGACATAAAAATCGGTGATACGAGCCAGGGCAATGAGATTCACACGAACACCACCCACGGGATTTACGTCTCAACTGACCGAGCGAAGGGCCTGAACGTCCTATACAACTACATCCACGACAACGGCCAGCATGGGATTTCGATAGCTTATGCCGATTCTGTGCTCATAGAAGGAGACACGATAAAGAACCACAGCGATGCATCTGACTACGGCGTGGCGATAGATGGGGTAACGAAATCCGGCTCTGACTACAACAAAATAACCCATTCAATTTTTGAAAACAATTCCTATGGCATCAAACTGCTGAACGGAGCCAACAGTGGCATTGCTCAGGTTCAGATATCTCAGGCCGCTCTCGACACAGCAATGGACGTTCTGACGGTAACAGGAAACTATGCACCCACCAACGGAACTGTGGAGGTTTACATAGCCGACGGCAGAAACGGCAAGAAATATTTGGCCGAAGGCACCGCTGAGGCCGATGGCTCATGGGCGGTCACCGTGTCCAATGCCAGCTCAAACGGCATTACAGAGGGAACACCGATAACCGCAATCGCCATCGACGAACACGGAAACACATGCGAATTTGCTGCTCCGGTGGGCGCTGTCGGCATCGAGGAAGGAAGTCCGGACACAGGTGGGAACGGGCTTGAGGTCAACATCAGTTCGGTGACGACTTCGTCAATGCACATCTCACTTTCGGCACCAACTTTGAAGGAAGTCTCGGTCCAGTTGTTAGACGTCACAGGTAGAATTGTAAAAGAAAACAAACTCCCTCTGACTCGAGGCAGACTGGACGCTGAGATACCTATCCCCAGTTCCGGCGTGTATTTCGTAAGGATCATCCATAACGGCAAAGTCATGTGGAGCAAACGTATTGTGAGCGTTCGGTAACGCCGAGCGCATGATTACGGCGCGGTGGGGGCATCTTCAAATTCTGTGTATGGGTTATCAGGGATTGGGTTACAGTTTTTCACTTCAAACAGGCAGTTTGATAGACATCCCGATTTTCATTGGGAGGCAATCAAATCCCGGCATGTCAGGCATCCAGCCTGAGAAGTGGGGCGTCACCCTACGATGATTGATTTTGAGAACCCTGATCGGGGATGCATTGCATGGAAGTGGCTATGGAATTAACATTAGGATTCTCAAAACAGAGGAGATGCACATGAAACTCGACCTTTCGAACGTCAAAAGGGAGCTATTTCAGAAAAGGCATGAGATTCGGCCGACAAAAATCCACAGGAATTATCTGAAAGACCCCGAAGGTTCGGCTCTTATCGAGATGGGCAACACCAAGGTCCTTTGCACGGCGACCGTCACCGACAAAGTCCCCAACTTCCTCAGGGGCACGGGCGAAGGCTGGATAACCGCGGAATACGCGCTGCTTCCGAGATCGACGCCACAGAGGAACGTCCGGGAATCGAGGTCGGGCAGGGTTGACTCAAGGGCCATCGAGATCTCGCGGATGATCGGCCGCTCATTGCGCGGGGTCGTGGACAGGGAAAAACTGGGCGAACACACGATCATCATCGACTGCGATGTGCTTCAGGCGGATGGCGGCACCCGGACAGCGGCGATAAACGCCGGGTTCTGTGCCCTTTACGACGCCGTTCGGTTCATGCTGGCACACAACATGATCGAGGAAAATCCAATCAGGGAGTTCCTTGCCGCAATCTCTGTCGGCATAGTCGATGACCGGTATCTGCTCGATCTCAGCTATGACGAGGACGTGCGCGCCGTGGTGGATCTGAACGTTGCAATGACCGAGAGCGGGAAACTCATCGAGATTCAGGGCACAGGTGAGGGAAGGCCTTTTTCCCGTGAGGAGCTCAACGTCCTGCTTGACCTCGCATGGGAAGGCATCCAGCAGGTGATACGAATCCAGAAAGAAACTCTTGGCGTGAAATAAGTTATTTGATTCTTCGGATATGGGCGCCGAGTGAGGAAAGTTTCTTCTCGAAATCCTCGTAACCCCTATCGAGGTGGTAAATCCTATCCACCACCGTTGTGCCCTCGGCGATCAACCCTGCCAGCACGAGTGCGGCTGAAGCCCTGAGGTCAGAGGCCATCACCGGCGCACCGGTTAGCTTTTCGACGCCCTTCACCACCGCAAAGCCATCATCGACCTTGATGTCGGCCCCCAGCCTCGTAAGCTCGAAGGCGTGTTTGAACCTATCCGGATAGATCCCCTCACGTATCACGCTTGTCCCATCAGCGACTGTCAACATCGCCATGAATTGGGCCTGCATATCGGTGGGAAAGCCCGGAAACGGCGCTGTAAAGATGTCAACCGGGGCGATCCTGCCGCCCGGAAACATCCTGAGCTCACGGTTCCGGCTGTCAGCTTCAAAGCTGGCACCGGCCTCTCGCAATTTCTCCAGCACTGACCTGAGATGCTCGACGCAGACATTTTTGAGGGTCACCTCGCCGCCGGTCATGAAAGAGGCTACAGCGTATGTCCCGGCCTCTATCCTGTCAGGGATCACCTCGAACTCGCCCGGCGAACGCAGGGCATCCACACCCCTGACGATCACCTCATCCGTCCCCTCCCCGGTTATCTCTGCCCCGGACAGCTTCAGGAATTCGGCAAGGGTCACGACCTCCGGCTCAAGTGCAGCGTTCTCGATGATAACCTCGCCATCAGAGATGGTGGCAGCCATCATCAGATGGGCGGTGGCGCCCACGGATTTTTTGTCGAATGCTATGGACGCTGTCCCCAACCGTTCGGCCCGCGCCACGATGTAACCGTGCTCCACCCGGATGTCCGCGCCCATCGCTTTCAGGCCCCGGATGTGGAAATCCACCGGCCTTGGCCCGAAAGCGCAACCGCCGGGCAAAGAGACCTCGGCCCTGCCAAATCTCGCAAGCAAAGGCCCCAGCACGTAGATGGAGGCACGCATCCGTTTGACGACCTCATAGGGCGCCGTGGTGTTGGAAATCGAAGACGTATCAATGCGCCACGTTCCCTTTTCGACCCGTTCCACACGCGCTCCAAGGTCGCTGAGTAGTTCTGCCATCGTGAAGACATCGGCCACGTCCGGGACGTTTCTGAAGACAACCGGCTCAGGAATAAGGATAGAGGCGGCAAATAAAGGAAGAGCGGCATTCTTAGCGCCGCTCACTCTAACTTCCCCACGAAGTTTGTAGCCGCCTTCTATTACGAATTTGTCCACTATCTGGCGACCTTCTTAGCTCTATGTTTTTTCCCGTGAATGTAATAATCCTGAAAGGATTTCTCAGGGAAGGCCACAAGCTCAAGGATTGCCATTTCGGCACCGTCACCACGCCTTGGGCCGAGCTTGTAGATCCTCGTGTAACCGCCCTCTCTGTCCTCAAAGACGGCAGGGAATTCATCGAAAAGCCAGTTGGTGACAACTCTGTCAACGATGAACTGGCGTGCGAGTCTGCGAAGTGCCACCTTGCGCTCGGGTTTTTCCTCTTTCGCCGCTTTTTTGGCGAGCGTAATCATCCTTTCCGCCCACTGCCGTGTTGCCTTGGCTTTGGCAAGTGTGGTCTTAATCCGACCGTTTTTCAAAAGCGAAATAACCTGATTCCTGAAAAGCGAAAGTCTGTGTTCTTTGTCTCTGCCCAATTTTTTGACCCGTTTTCTGTGTCTCATGATTTATCCTCCTCCGTGGCGAAAGAAAGCCCCATCTCTTCCAACCTCTCTTTGATCTCCTGCAAGGATTTCTCTCCGAGGTTCTTTATGTCCAGCACCTCGGCCTCTGTCTTTGACACAAGGTCTCCAATCGTTTCAATCCCGGCATCTTGAAGGCAATTAAGCGTTCTTTTCGGCAATCCAAGGGCTTCGATCGGCTGATTCAGAAGCTCCTCTCTGGAGAGCTCTGTCACCTCTGCCTTTTCTTCTGTCCCCTCTGTGAGAGATGCGTGGATGGCGCCAAACGAGTTTTTCAATATCTCGGCTGCCTTCTCGAGTGCAGCATCAGGGTGAACCGTGCCGTCAGTCCAGATTTCAAGGGTAAGTTTCTCGTAGTCGGTCTTTGCGCGCACCCTGACGTTCTCGACGCTGAAATTGACCTTCTTTATCGGAGAGAATATGCCGTCGATGACAATGGTGTTGGCCGGGAATCCCTCTTTAGGGATGTTTTCCGAGGGCACATAACCGTATCCACGTGTCACGTAAAGCTCGCCGATGAGTTTTGCCTCATCGGAGGTCAAAGAAGCGATGTGGACGTCTTTGTTGACGATGGTCACCTCTGCCGGGGTCTGGATGTCACCGGCTTTGACCTCGGTCATGCCCTCAGCAAATATCCGCAGAGTCGCGTTTCTGACCTCAGGATTTTCAAATTTGATCCTGACTTTTTTCAAATTCAGGATGATTTCGGTTATTTCCTCATAGACACCGGGCAAAGTTGCGAATTCGTGGAGCACCCCGTCAAACCTGACGGCAACAATAGCAGCCCCCTCGATTGAAGATAACAATACCCTTCTGAGGGCGTTTCCTATGGTCACCCCGTATCCGCGCTCAAGGGGGGTGATGACGTAACGCCCGTAAGTATCGTTAACCTCCTCCTTTGTTAGACCGCGAGGGAGTAAAAGCTCATATTCCATTTTTCACACCCCTTATCACTTGGAGTAAAGCTCGACGATGAGCCTTTCGTTGATAGGATGAGTAATATCTGTCCTGATGGGCAATCTCAGGACTGTGCCTTTGTATTCATCCTTGTCAAGGCTGAGCCATGTGGGTATTGACTGCGGATCCTTTTCCTGAAGTGACTCCTGAACGAATATGAATTTCTTGGCTTTGTCTTTCAATGTAATAACCTGACCGGGTTTAACGAGATAGGATGGGATATCCACCTTGCGGCCGTCCACGATCACATGCCCGTGCGAAACGAGCTGTCTCGCCTGAGCGCGGGAAGATGCGAAACCGAGCCGATAAACCACATTATCGAGCCGTCTTTCAAGAATGGAAAGCAGGTTCTCACCAATGTTACCGCCCATCTTACGGGCAAGTTCGAAATACCTGCGGAACTGGCCTTCCAGCACGCCATACATCCTCTTGACTTTCTGCTTCTCACGGAGCTGCATTCCGTAAATAGTTATCTTGCGTCTGCTGCTTCTACCGTGGATTCCCGGAGGATATCTCCTTTTGTTGAACGGGCATTTTTCGGTATAACATTTAGCCCCTTTCAGGTAAAGTTTTTCGCCTTCACGACGGCAAAGTCTGCATTTAGGACCAGTGTATCTTGCCATATCGGTTATACCCTCCTTCTCTTGGGTGGCCTGCACCCATTGTGAGGTATCGGAGTAACGTCCCTGATAGCGAAGACCTTAAGTCCGGCCTGCTGAATTGCCCTGATGGCAGCCTCACGGCCAGGACCGGGGCCTTTCACCCAGACCTCGACCCTTTCCATTCCAAGGTCTCTGGCCTCACTCGCCGCCCTTTCGGCCGCTTTCGATGCCGCAAACGGTGTGCTTTTCCTTGTTCCTGAGAATCCAACCGTGCCACCGCTTGCCCAGGCGATCGTGTTACCCCGAAGATCGGTTATGGTAACGATCGTGTTATTAAAGGTCGATTGAATGTGAGCGATTCCTACAGGCTCAACTTTTTTGGCTTTCTTTTTCCGTCTCTGGGTTTCACCCCTTCTTCCTCTTCTCGCCATAAATCAACGCCTCCTTAAAGCTATTTTCTTGCCTTTTTCTTGAAGATGTTGCCGCGCGGGCCCTTTCTGGTCCGGGCGTTCGACCGTGTCCTCTGTCCGCGAACCGGGAGACCGAGCTTGTGCCGTATTCCGCGATAGCATCCAATTTCTATAAGCCTTTTGATGTTTCTCTGCACTTCGGCTCTAAGCGCACCTTCGACCTTGTATTTTTCCACCTCTGCACGCAATCTGGTAATTTCATCGTCGGTAAGGTCTTTCACGCGTTTATCAGGGCTAACACCAGCAGCCTCAAGGATCTTATGGGACCTGGACAGCCCTATTCCATAGATGTAGGTTAGGGCGATCTCAATCCGCTTGTTCTTAGGAAGATCAACGCCGGCAATTCTCGCCATATCCTAACCTCCTAACCCTGCCTCTGTTTATGCTTGGGGTTTTCACATATCACCATGACAACCCCTCTGCGTCTGATTATTTTGCATTTTGGGCACATTTTCTTAACAGAAGAACGCACTTTCATAATCTCATCCCTCTCTTTTTCTTTGCTATCCCTCAGAAAAATGGGCACTTATTTTAAGTAGCCATTATCCACCTGTCAAGCGGCAGGTGGTCGCTTCATCTTGCTTAATTCCCTGAGCTGGTTCAGAGGTTTGCTAAGTATAAAGCATCATTTCGAGAAATTCACCGAACGGAGAAAACTCAACTTAAAATCCAATCACGAAATGCCCTGTCCCATAAAGGAATACGATTGCGAAATTGTTGACTGTGCAGGATGGTTACGTCATAATTCCGCTGGTTACCCAGACAGGAGGAATTGGAGATGGAGATGCCGATTTATAGAGAAGGTAAAGGATGGGTTACAATTCCTGAGATGATCGAAAGGAGCGCAAAAGATTACAAAGACGCCATAGCACTCCAGATCAGGCGGGGAAAAAGGTGGGATAAATACTCCTATCAGGAATTGCTTGATATCGTTCAGAGGATAGCGAAGTTTTTGAAGAAAAAAGGGTTTGGCAGGGGCGATCACATTGCAGTTATAGGTGAGAACAGGCCTGAATGGGCCTTTTCTTATCTCGCAGTTCAGTGGATCGGCGGTGTTGTGGTTCCCCTCGATGCACGCCTCACCCCGACCGAGATAAAGCACATCCTGACGGACGGCGATGTGAGCGCTGTCTTCGCATCGGGCCGTTACTATGACACCGTGGCTGAAGTGGTAGAAGACCTCAAAAGCGTCAAAATGGTGGTGTCCATGGATCCCCTGAACGGGAGCGGGCCGGATATCCCCATGATATTGGAAGACATCAAGAGCGGTATCCCCCATGCAAAAATAGATCTGGACGAACTTGCAGTAATACTCTACACCTCCGGAACCACAGGCACATCGAAAGGCGTAATGTTGACTCATAAGAACCTGATTTCAAATGTGGAAGCTATGTATCAGTTTCTTGATTTCACAGTCGGAGATGTATTTTTCTCAGTTTTGCCCATGCATCACGTCTATGAAGCAACTGCTGGATTTTTGAATGCTTTGAACGCCGGATCGACGATTGTCTTTGCCCGCTCGCTGAAATCACGGGTTATGAGGGAGGACATGGTGGAGGTAAAACCCACATTCTGGCTCGTTGTGCCGCTTCTGCTCGAAAAGGTTTACACCGGCATATTAAAAGAATTGGAGAAGATCTCGGCTCCGAAGAAAGCCGTCTTCAAGGTGATGGGTGGAACTGCCAAAATACTCAATCCGCTGTTAGGTCGTAACCGAGGTTCGAGGGTGGTCTTTAAGAGCATCAGGGCGAAACTCGGGCTTGAGAGGATACGCTACATCGTCAGCGGCGGTGCCGCATTGCCCAGATGGGTCTCAAAAGGCCTCGAAGAATTCGGATTCCCGATTCTTCAGGGTTATGGGCTTTCGGAAACGGCACCTGTCCTTACAGTCAACCCACCGTGCTGTCCAAGAAACGAATCGGTAGGTCTCCCGCTTCCGGGTGTCAAACTCAAAATTTTTGAACCGAACATCGATGGAATAGGTGAAATCGCCGCAAAAGGCCCAAATGTGATGAAGGGTTATTACAAAAACGAAAAAGCCACAAAAGAAGTGTTCACCAAAGATGGTTGGTTCCTGACCGGTGATCTGGGCTACATCGATAACGACGGCTTCCTTTACATAACCGGGCGTAAGAAATCCGTCATAGTCACAAAAGGCGGCAAGAACATCTACCCTGAGGAAGTCGAGGAAGTCCTGCTTCAATCGCCGTTTATCGAAGAGATTCTTGTTCTCATGGGTGCCAACCCGCACTCCGGTGAGCCTGAGCTTCAGGCCATTATCTTCCCCAATTTTGAAAAATTTGACCAATATTTTGCCAAAAAAGGCATAGTTTCTCCAACGGAAGACAATATCCGCAGGGTGCTGGCTAAGGAGATCAAGAAATACTCGGAACATCTTGCACCATACAAGCGCCCAAAGAGGTTCACAATAAGGTATGAGGAGTTCCCCAAAACGACAACAAGGAAAATAAAGAGGTATCTGTTCGAGCAAAAGCCCACGGAGCTGTGATATGTTCGTGATAAAACAGTTCTTCTACTCTATCGGCGTTATACTCAACTTTGTGTTGAACGTGTATATCTGGCTAATCCTTATCTATGCCATCTTAAGCTGGTTCAGGATTTCCCCTTACCATCCACTCATGCGGTTGCTGATTGCGCTTGTTATGCCGATCCTGCGTCCGATAAGGCGACTGTTGAGACCCTACTTCGGCCCCATCGACCTCTCTCCGATGATAGCGATACTGTTTATATGGTTTTTGCAACTATTCCTTGTGCCAATTCTGCTCAGGGCAGGACAATATCCGTAAGAGTTATCAGGCTGTATTAAACTAAAATCAAGCAGTGCTTTTCCGGACGAGGTTGTGATGAGGGAAGATATTACCGAAAGGGTGCTTAAAAACCCGCTGATCGGACGAAATAAGGAAATTGAGAGAGTTACGGATGCTATCGAGGAAGGACTACTCGAGAACACTCCGGTTATCATCGTTTTGAAGGGCGCTCCCCAGTCCGGCAAAAGCCGTTTCCTCGATGAGATAGAGTTCAGGGAAGGAATCGTCAAAAACCTGCCCACCATCCGGACCCACGAAAATTCCGTTTACGAAGAAGTGATCAAGGAAGTTATATCACTTGCAGGGGACAGCCCACCGGAGCCAATCCCATTGATAACCAATGAGCTTGCCAACGCTGTGCTCGGAGTCGTAAAGGAACATCCTCTGATATTTTTGATAGATGACCTGGACAAAGCCGATAAGAGATTCAGGGATTTCGTTGAATTCATCGCAAATCTCGATTTTGAGGGCAGATTCATCCTTGCGGTAAGTTATACGCAGGATGTTGAGTTAAGCGACGTAATCGAAAACAAGAAATTGCCCAACAAAAAAGTCGTGATAGAACTCAAGCCATTCGACCGTTCTAAGACGAGAGAATTTGTTAGAATCTACTCGAACAACAGGCTTTCCACGGGAATAGCGGATAAAATTTACAGTTACACAGGTGGATCGCCCGGCCTGATAGTGGAGATGCTGAAAATTATCGAAAAACATGGCTGGGAAGCTGTCAAAAATTCCCCCAGGATATGGAGCACGGTCAAATCGATACTCGATGCGTTCCATGAGAAAGAAATCGATGTCCTCTTAGCGGCGGCAATTTACGGGGACAAGTTCAAACTGGAAGAGTTGAGCAGCATCCTGCCTTTCACAAGTGATTTTATTGCCCATGTGTTAGATAAAGCCGCTCGATGGGGCGTGATTGTCAAGCAGGAACCATACTACAAATTTGAGGCCAGATTGTATAAGAAAATACTCGTGGTGACAGCTGACAAAGAGCGCATAAAGGAACTCCACAGGCTTATAGCAGAATCAATAGAAAAAGAGACACACGATCCCGAACTTCTCGCTTACCATTACTACGAAGGAGAAATGTTCAGTGAGGCAGCGCGATACTATACGACGGTCGGCGATCTCTATCTCCGTGACATGAAGCTATCCCGGGCACAGGCGGCCCTCCGCAAAGCGGTAATGGCGGCGCAGAGGGCAGGCGATCTCCATGCGGAATTCGATGCAAGGTTTACGATGGTTGAGGTGTATCGCTATCTTGGGGAATACGAGGACTGGAAAAGGCAGATAGCATCTCTGTATCGGATAGCAACCCGGCTCGACTCGGAAAAGCACCGTTCCCTCGCAGATCTCGCTTATGCAAATTACCTTCTCGCTACCGGCCAATACGACAAAAGCCTGAAATTTGCCCGTAAACACATCAAAAACCCGGATATCGGGCTAAGAGAGAGGGCGATGGAAACCGCCATAAGTGCACTAATGGAGATGCGACAGCATGATGAGGCCGAAAAGGTGGCAAAATCGCTATTCGAATTCGGGGATGAGATCGGTGACGACCTCATAAAAGCACGGGCCAGATTCTTCCTTGCGAGGATATACCATGAAAAAAGGGAATTCATGAAATCAGCGAAATTATTTGAGGAAGTCATCAACACTTTCTCACAATATGACCTATGGCGTGACATCGTTTTTTCCATAATAGAATTGGCCTCCATTTACATTCAGACCAGAAAACTTGCTCCGGCTTACGATTTTGTCAGCAGGGCGCTTGAGCTCGCGACAAGTCTCGACAACGACGTCATACTCGGGCACTGTAAAATCCTGTATGCCACTTTCCTGACCGAGGTGGGACAATATGGGGAAGCCATGAGATTGGCCCGAGAAGGACTCAAATTGCTTGAAGGAGCCAGCAGCCTTGAACTTTATATCTCGGGATTAATTTTGACCACAAGGATTAACATCCTCAAGGGCGAGCCGGAGAAAGCCCTCAAAACCCTGAAAGAAGTCAACGAAGTGGGATACGAATTGAACGATCCCATATCAACTTTGATCGACCACAAGCACTATTTCGGGATTGCACTCTGGCAGATAGGCAGAAAAAAAGAGGCGGAGTCCGTCCTGCTCGAATCGTATCGGATAGCCGTAGAGCAGGGATACCCTGATCAGGCCACCTATGTGGCACAGGACATGGCGCTTTTTTACATTGAAACAGGGGAAATTGAGAAAGGGAAGCACATGGCGTTCAAAGCGCTCGAAACGGCGCAGGAGTTGCGCCTTTCGGTGTCAAGAGCTTATTATGCGCTCTTCCTTGCCGCCAAGATGGAAAACAACGAGGAGAGCGCAAAATCTTACATAGAAAAGGCCTATGCATCGCTTGTCTTCCAAGCAATTGGTCTCGATGAAAGAAACAAAGAGCTGTTTGATTCGTTTTTTGAGAACGTCGAACTGAACCGCAAGATTCGGCGTGAATGGATGAAATACAACATGGAGGGAAACATTTCTCCGATACTATGAAAAAACGCCGTCGAATCGCTTTCAACGCCCTTGTGAATTACGTCGCATTTGTCCTGCAGCTCGGCTTTTCGCTTATTCAACTAAAAATTTTGACCAACTACATGTCGAGTGCCGAGCTGGGCCTTTACTTTTTCTCAATAGGACTCAGTCTAATAGCCACAAGCATTGCCATTGCGGGCTTCCAGCCGGTTTTCATAAGGTTCATTCCCTTATACGAAGCGCGGGGCGAGGCGGACTCAGTGGCCAGACTCCTGGGCCTTGCAATCCTTACCTATTTCGCATTGGGAACGGCTTTCCTCGTCGGACTTGAGCTTATCGTCCCTCAGATCAGGTTGACCATGGCGATGAGGGCGGTGCTACTTTTCAGTTTCATGCAGCTCCTCAACTTCGCCATTCAGGGAATGCGAAAGATGATACATTTTGCTCTGTTCCCCATAGCGTTTTCGGCAGGATTCAATCTCTCACTCTATCTGTTGCGCCACAATCTCACCCCTTCCCTTGTGTTCTTTTTGCTGGCGGCATGGGCAGCCATAATTATCCCGATGCAACTCAAGGTCATCGGGGTGAGGCCCCGGTTCGACAGGTTGAAGGAGATATTCAATTCCATTGTGGATTTCTGGAAATATGCATTCGCGAACGCATTGCTCTATCCGTTGATACTCTATGCAGACAGGATCATAATCTGGCAGTTGGGCAGGCCATCGGATGTTGCTATATTTTCCATCGCCAAAAAATTCAGCGACGTGGGACGCCGGGGCCTCCACGTTATGACCCATGTGGCAGCGCCCGAGATCAGTCATGAGCATGTCATGGGAAAACGTTCCATTGCCAAACTCTATCAGGTAGCTTTCGTCGTTCTGGGATTCCTTATGGTAATCGTTACGGTTCTCATGGGGAAATGGTTGATAGTTACCTTTTCGAGTCCGGAATATGAAAGCTCTTACAGATACCTCATAGTGCTGGTCATCGGCGTTGCGGTAGCGGGTTACTGGGAGACAGAGGCCATAACGGCCTACTCAATGGGCAGAATGGACATATCCCTGAAAATATGGGTCAGCTGGACTGTGCTTTACTTAGGACTGGCTTACTGCATAGGAAAATTTATGGGTGTGATGGGTGTGGCAATTGCCTACACGACCGCATCCTTTCTTGTAACCGGGGCTGTCCTGATCAGAAAATGGGTTATCAGGGGACGTCCAGCTTGAGGTCCGTGACCTGCTTCTTTCTTATCAGCTCCTTGAACTGCACTGCATCCCGAAACATGTTGGTGTTGTTGAAAAGGACATAGTTCGGCCTGTCGTCCATAAGCTCACCGTAAAGGGTCTCCAGCTCCTCATCGCTGTAATCCCACCGATAGCCCTTTCCAAGCCCATGGAGCCTGTAGTAGGCTATTTCGCCGTAAACCGAACGGTTTTTGAACGGATCAACCACGTGGACGAGATCGAGTCGGGCACAGATGTCGAGAATCGTCTCGTCATCCCAGTTGCCGCGGGGTTCCCAGCCCAGAATCAGGCCAGCGCGCGGAATCTCTTTGAAGAACTCCGTCATGTTCGCTATGTTCTCCCGTGTGAGCCTGAATGAGGCGGGAGTTTGAAAGATTATGATTTCAACGTGGAGGAGCGCCGCATATTCCAGCGTCCTGTCCCATGCTTCAAAGACTTCTCTCGTGGGCCTGAAATAGCCCAGTCTATCCCTGATGTTTTCGGGGATTTCCAGCCCGGCTTTTCGATAAGTCGGACTTGAAGGCGGATGAGTGATCAGCTGCGAAGCTTTAAGGGTGAACTCAAGGCCGTTCGGGGCCTCCTCCCTCCATTTTCGGACGGTCTCCTTTTTCGGGAACCTGT
>JAMOPK010000138.1 GCA_027064565.1 Caldifarciminota bacterium
CACACCAGTGCCTGAACGAATCGCCGTCGGCAATCATGTCCTTGAGCACCTCCACCTCAAGCCTCATGTGGGAAAGGAGATCGATAAAGTTTATGACATAGGCCTCGAAGTGCTTGCCATGGGGCTGCACAGCGGCCAGTTCCGAAGGCGTCCGAATCTTGTAAAGCCACATATCCGCCCACGTGTAACCCGAATCGTTAAGGTATTCCCGAAGAAGGACATGCTCGTGGCGGTTATCATTCGTCCATCCCGGATGGCGCCGCTCGATATCGATCGGCAGGATACCCGCAAAAAGTGCGTTCCTCGCAAACGGGGTGGCTGTCGGCAAAAGCCCGTAATAAGGCTCATAGTCAATCCTCATGCCCGAAGGCAACGTCCTGAGCAATTTCAGGAACTGATCCAGCCGGAAGTTGTCAAACACGAAATAGGCGACTTTTCGGTTATCATCGAGGGCCGGAAATATCCTGTCCAGCACCCTGTGCGACATCAAAATCGATTCATTTTCAAGCAATTCCGGGTAATTGCGGATGACCCATCTTGCAAATTTAAGGTTTGCGGCCTTCAACTCGGCCGAAAGTGTCTCATCGAGGCCGAACTCGGTGGCGATACGGGCAAATTCGAGGGCAAAGTTAAGCCAGCCTTCAGGTGATTCCTCCATGAGTTCAAATTTCTGATACGCATCGACGAGTTTTTTGCCATAGACCTTGCTCTTGATCTCTCTGGCACGCAACCTGTTGATGAGTGCGAGTATCTGGGACGGCTGAACCGGTTTGAGGATGTAATCGAATACATCCTCGGATATGGACTCTTCCATGACATCCCTGTCGGAGACCATGGTAACGAGGGCAACCGGGACGTTGGGGGCAATCTTTTTGACCTCTTTGAAGAGGGATAGCCCGTTCATTTCGGGCATCCGGTAATCTATGAGGATCAGGTCAAAGCTTTCTTTTTTGAGCGCATCAATGGCGTCGGAAGGCCGATCGACAGCAGTAACTGCGATCCCTTCTTTTTCGAGGAAGATGATATGAGGTCGGAATCCTTCAATTTCGTCGTCAACCCAGAGAATCCTCATGCTCGATCAGCGACGTTTTTGCCCGGCAAAGATGGCCTTGATCTTGCCCCATGAGACCGTGCCGAGTCCGTTATAGACCTGATTCATGGAGCCCGGCGTGCCTGAGGCCAATCCTTTGAAATCTTCCGGCATATCCCTGTCAAATGAGTTGGGGATCCTTGCAAGGATCGGGGAATGATCCAGAATGCCGGGATTCCAGAGGGCACTGTTGTAAAAATGCCATCCAGAAGAGGGAATCCCCCAGTTCACCTGATCCACAATCGACCCATCGGGAGCCACAAGTGCCACCATGTCGCTGTTCGCTTTCAGTCCCGATCCAAGCTCTCCGTCACGTATCTCAAAAATCGGGGACGGAATATCCTTGTAATGGGAACGCAATTCCTGACTCGACTCACAAATCACAAGATAACCGCCGGGCTTGATGCGCCCTGAAATGGGATCCTCCCCGTTTGAATTCCTGATTTTCCAGCCTGAGAGGTCAACTTCACCTGACCCCGTATTGTGAAGTTCCACCCATACAACGCCATCCCTCGATATTTCATTGATGATAACGTCGGAATAGGCCTGAGAACTCATTATCAGAATCGTTATCGCTGTCAACGCCAACGTTTTCTTCATCCTCTCAACTCCTTTGCACAGTTTGTAGATCAACTTGATTTTAGGATACATCAGTCAATGAGTTAGTGTCAAGCTGACGGAAGTTATCGAAAAACAATCTCAATTGACATACGGAGAATCGTTGGAAGGTGGAGCGAGGATTCAGGAGCTTAACAGTCACATCCTGTGTCAATAAAATAAGAGCACGATGCAGATACTTTCCCTTAAGGACCTCAAAGAATTCCACGATGAGACAGCGGTCACCGACGGCGGGTTTGACGGCATCCATGTGGGGCACAAGACCATAATCGCCGAAACCGTGCGTCAGGCGAAAGAGAACGGGCTTAAGAGTGTGCTTGTGACATTCCGCCGGCCGCCAAGGCTGTTTTTTCAACCGGAATGCTATCTGCTAACAACTCTGGACGAGAAAATTGAGCTCATTTCCGGCCTCGGCATCGACTACATCCTGCTGCTGGATTTCCCGGAAGTCAGAGGGCTTGAGGCCGAAGATTTCGTTCAGGACATCCTGATAGACGGACTCAACGCCAAGCGGCTGGTGATTGGCTTCAACCACCATTTCGGGCACGGCGGAAGGGGCAACAGCGAACTGCTCGTCCGAAACATCGACAGGTGGAGGCTTTTCCTGACGGTCGTGCCGCCGATATTTGTTGATGGGTTCCCGGTTAGCTCGACACTGATTCGGGGATTCATCTTGGCCGGCCGGGTTGAGGATGCCATGCTTTGCCTCGGCCATCCCTATTTCGTGACGGGCGAGGTGATCGAGGGCATGGGAGTGGGACGCCAGATCGGTTTCCCCACGGCAAACATCGCTGTCCCCCAAGCCAAACTCCTGCCGGCCGACGGCGTATATGCAGGCTACTGTGAGGTGGACGGCGAGACTTACATCGCCGCAATTTTCATCGGCCATAAAAAGACGTTGGGCCACAACAAACGTTCACTTGAGGCACATCTCATCGGTTTCGACGGCGATATCTACGGCAAAAAACTCAGGCTCAAATTCATCAGGAGAATCCGGGACGAAAGGAAATTCGATTCAATCGACGAGCTCAGGGCACGTATCAGCGAGGATATCGCCGAGATTAAAAGACTCCTTGAGTGAACGGCCTAACTGCACCGTCTTTTTTCGTAATCGGCAATCTTGTTCAGCCGCCTTTCGTGACGTCCGCCCTCAAATTCAGTTTTGAGAAACAGCTCGACAGCCTGAAAGGCCTTCTCCTTCTCCATATAGCCG
>JAMOPK010000139.1 GCA_027064565.1 Caldifarciminota bacterium
GATTCCCAGAAGGTTCATCATACTATCCCCATTTGCCTTGCCATCTCTTCAAGCCTTCTGATCCTTTCTTCTATCGGCGGATGTGTTGAGAAAAGCGACGCAAGAGTGCCTCCGCTCAACGGATTCACGATGAAGAGGTGCGATGTCGCCGGATTGGCGTCCCGCATAGGATACCTCCTGACGCCTTCCGCGAGCTTTCTGAGGGCGTTTGCCAGCGCAAGCGGGTCGCCCGAAATCTTCGCACCGGTCTCGTCGGCGAGGTATTCACGGTTTCTGGAAATGGCCATCTGGATCAACATCGCGGCGATCGGTGCGAGTATCACGGCTATGAGCAGGGATATCAGGCCGTAAGCACCGCCTACGCGCCTCCTCCTGTCCCCCAATCCGCCAAACCACAGCGCCATCCTTGAAAGGTAGGTTATCGCACTGGCGATTGTTGCAGCCACTGTCATCACGAGAGTATCGCGGTTCCTGACGTGGGACAGCTCGTGTGCGAGAACGCCGCGCAATTCCCTTGGAGTCAGTATCCTGAGGATACCGGTTGTCACTGCGACCGCTGCGTGGGATGGGTCGCGGCCGGTGGCAAAGGCGTTGGGAGTCGGCGAGTTGATGATGTATATCCTCGGTTTCGGAATCCCCGCGTTCCGGGCCAGTTCTTCGACCATCCTGTGCAGTTCAGGCGCTTCAGCTTCGCTCACTTCTTTAGCGCCATACATCGCAAGGACTATCTTATCGGAGAACCAGTAGCTGAAAAATGACATAACAAAAGAAAAAATCAATGCTATTGTCATTCCTTCTCGTCCGCCGATCTGTTCGCCGATCAGGATGAACAGCGCACCCAACAGAGCGAGGAGGATAAATGTCTTAAATTTCGCCATCATAGTTACACCTCCCATATCGCTGACATTTCGTGGCCAGAGTTGTTTTTAAGTATAACTGTGAATGGTAAAGTGTAAAGTTTTTGCATTGGAAATTTATTCCGAGAAGTGTAAAATTTTCTCCAATTCGTCAACATCTCCTGGCAGTTTTACACGGGTAAGTTGACAGGACTTAAGCGCACAAATATAATTTTGGAGCTTTTTTAGGCCGGGATGGCGGAATTGGCAGACGCGCTGGGTTCAGGACCCAGTGGGAGTTGATCCCGTGGGGGTTCGAGTCCCCCTCCCGGCATTTTTATTTTCGGCTCCCGCCGATTAAAATCCTCAAACAAGGAGGTTATTATGAACACATTCGAGAGGCTGAAGAAGATCATAGTCGATCAACTCTCTGTGCCTGCTGAGCAGGTAACCATGGATGCAAAGTTCCAGGATGACCTTGGGGCGGATTCACTTGATGTGGTAGAGCTCGTTATGAAGATAGAGGAAGAGTTCGACATAGAGATCCCGGACGAAGATGCTGAGAAGATCCAGACTGTTGGTGATGCCGTCAGGTATATAGAAGAAAAGCTCAATAACGGCTGATGAACAGTCGAAGAAGGGTTGTCGTAACGGGATTGGGCGCCCTCACCCCTATAGGCAAAAACGTGGCGGAGCTCTGGCAGGGATTACTGGAAGGGAAGAATGGTATTAGCAGGATCACGAAATTTGACCCTGCCGGGTTTGGGAGCCAGATAGCTGGTGAGGTAAAGGACTTTAATCCTCTTGATCGCCTCGACCGCAAGGAAGTCAAAAGGCTCGACCCATTTGCGCAATATGCTCTTTATGCAGCGGTCGAGGCTGTTGAAGACTCGGGATTGCTCGATTATTCAGGTCTTGATCGTAATAGGGTGGGGGTCATCATTGCCTCAGGCATTGGTGGCATCGGCACTCTTGAGAGCGAAATGAAAAAGATGTTCGACAAAGGACCTTCCCGTGTGAGCCCGTTTCTCGTCCCGATGATGATTCCTGACATTGCTGCCGGTCATATCGCCATAAAGTATGGTTTTAAAGGCCCCAATTTCTGTGTTGTATCCGCCTGTGCTTCATCGGCGCATGCTATCGGTGAATCCATGAGAATTATCCAGCGCGGCGATGCGGATGTGGTTGTTGTTGGCGGCACTGAAGCTCCAATAGTCAAGATATCGATCGCGGGTTTCTCATCGGCAAGGGCATTGTCCACCCGAAACGACGAACCGGAGAAGGCGTCACGCCCCTTTGATGCTCAACGAGACGGATTTGTGATTGGGGAAGGTGCCGGTATTGTGGTTCTTGAAAGTCTTGAACATGCTTTGAAAAGGAATGCCCGTATTTATGCGGAGCTCAAGGGATACGGTGCTACCGCAGATGCATATCATATTACGGCTCCGGATCCTGGTGGTGAGGGCGCTAAAAGGGCCATGCAGCTCGCTATTGAAGATGCTGGCCTCTCGATCGAGGATATCGATTACATCAATGCACACGGCACTTCTACCAAACTCAACGATAAGACCGAGACACTTGCCATCAAACAGGTTTTCGGAGATAGAGCCTATAAAATACCGATCTCATCAACAAAATCCATGATAGGGCACCTGCTTGGCGCCGCGGGGGCGGTCGAGTTCATTGTTTCCGTCCTTTCTGTCGTAAACGATGTTGTTCACCAGACCAGAAATTACGAATATCCCGACCCCGAATGTGATCTCGACTATGTCCCGGAGGGGGCGCGTAGGGTGAAAGTGAACAACGTCTTATCCAATTCCTTCGGGTTTGGCGGTCATAATGCATCCCTGATCGTGGGCAAATTCAACACCTGAATCTAACGGGGAGGCAGACAACCTCCCCGTTTTCCCTTAGAAATGGCACCACAGGGCCTGAGTGAATTTTATCCACCCCACTCAGGTCGCCTTATTGCCTCATGAGAAAATCTATTCATACATATACCCCCGGAACCGGCGTTGCTAAAGAGTAAAGTTTTTTCTGAAGTTTTTTGATCTTTCTCCTCAGCTCGCCAGGGTTCAGT
>JAMOPK010000140.1 GCA_027064565.1 Caldifarciminota bacterium
AGGGTGTCACAGCCGAGCTGATATTTAAAGCGATTCGGGACTCCGGTCACCGCGATGTAACGCTGGTCTCAGGACACGATGAGGCACTTGAGGTTTTGAAACGGGTTGCACGTGAGGGCGATCTGATAATCACTCTGGGGGCCGGCGACGTATGGAAAGTCGGGGAAGCTTTCCTTTCGGGAAATTAGAAATATCCGGGAACGTGAAGCTTTCGAGGTTTACCACATGGGGGGTGGGTGGTCCTGCAAGGTATTTCATAGAGCCGATTTCGCTCGAACAGTTTGTTGAGGCGCTCAGGTTCGCCCGTGAACGGGGCATGGAGGTCTTTGTCATGGGCAGCGGTTCCAACCTCCTCGTTCACGATAGCGGGTTTCCGGGCCTGGTCATACGGACGGTGAGGCTGAACGGATGGGAGATTCGAGGCGACCGATTGACAGCTGATGCCGGGGTCAAACTGCCGTTCCTTGCCCGCATAGCCGCTGAAAGCGGGCTGTCAGGACTTGAGGAGCTGTCGGGCATCCCGGGAACCATCGGCGGAGCGCTTATCCAGAACGCAGGCGCTTATGGACGTGAATTCGGCGAACTTGTGGAATGGGTTGAACTCCTGATCGATGACAAAGTTGAGCGTTATACCAGCGATGCCCTAAAATTTTGCTACCGCAGAACCATCCTCCCGGCGGAAGGATACATCGTTCGGGTTGGATTGCGGCTTGTTAGTTCGGATAAGGATCGGATCAGAGAGAGAATCAGGGATTTTGTCAGGAGGCGCCGCTCCACCCAGCCGCTTGGCAGGACGGCCGGAAGCGTTTTTAAAAACCCGGAAGGTCGGGCCGCTGGCTGGCTCCTCGATAGAGCTGGACTGAAAGGGGTTGGTATTGGTGGTGCAAAATATTCCAAGGTGCACGCCAATTTCATCGTCAATACGGGTGGGGCGACAGCTGATGATATTTTTCGATTGATGAAGATGGGTCGGGAGAGGGTGCTTGAGATTTTCGGTGTTGAGCTTGAGCCGGAAATAAAAATGATTGGAGCTTTTGAATGGCGAGGAAGCGGAGGAAGATAGGTAGATATTTGCTTTTAGCGCTCATCGTTTTTGTCCTTTACGGACAGCTTAAAAAGCGCCACAGCAGGCGGTTGCCGGAATTGCCGGGAAGAGTGGAAAAAGCCTATGTGGTTAAACTGCTTAAGCCATATCCTGCCTTGAAAAGGCGTCTTGTGTCCATCCACGATGACAGGATTTATCTAACTTACGGCAGGGTAATAATTTGCGGAGGCGGAAACTTGAACTTGAAACTATCAGCTGCTGACAGCATAATTTCCGCAAACTATGGTTTCAGAGTCATGGATTTCCGGCATGATGGCTGGGCTATTCTCAGGAGGTAGATAAATGGAGGATGTGAAAAGGGTTCTGGCGATTGACCTCGGTTCCGGCAAAATAGCCGCTATCGTCGCTGAGATCGGGCCTCAGAACGAAGTCCGGGTGCTTGGCGTCGGTAGAGCTAAATCTACCGGAATCAGGGGCGGAAGAATTGTAAACATCGAGAAAACGGCCATCTCAGTCAGCGAAGCAGCCCAGCAAGCTTATCAGATGGCCAAAAGTGAGTTCGACGAAGTGGTGGTGGGAATTACGGGGGAACACATTAAGGGGGCAACTTCAAGAGGATTGATTGCTATTTCAAATCCTCATCTGGAAATTACAGAGGACGATGTTCAAAGGGTCATTGATCAGGCGAAAACGATTTCCATTCCCATGGGCCGCGAGGTGCTTTACGTGCACCCGAATTCATATACGATCGATGACCAGCGCGGCATCAAAGAGCCCATCGGCATGATCGGGATGAGGCTTGAAGTTGAGGCTTACATCGTTACGGCCCAATCGACGGTGCTCATGAACATCAAAAGGGCGCTGTCGAAGGGAGGGGTTGAAGACCCCATCCTGATGTTTCAGCCGATCGCTGCTTCGGCAGCCGTTTTGAGGGCGCAGGATATGGATCAGGGCGTTGCGCTCGTCGATATCGGCAAGGACACGACGGACATCGCAGTCTGGTTCGATGGCGATCTCGTTCACACGGCTGTCCTTCCGCTTGGCGGACAGCTGATAACCAATGATATCGCCATCGGGCTGAAGATACCGGTGGAAAAGGCCGAGGAGTTGAAGCTCAATTACGGTGTGGCAAGCGTCACCCTTGCCGAAGAGTCAGACGAGGAGAACATCGAGGTGGAGGGTTTTCACGGTCAGAGGCCCAAGTTTTTCACCAGACGTGATCTGGCCTACATAATCGAGGCCAGGGTCGCCGAGATATTTGAGTTTGTGAAGGAAAAACTTGAGCAGTCGGACAGGTTTTCCCGGCTTGTCGGTGGAGTTATTCTCGTTGGCGGCACATCTTCGTTGCCGGGAATCGAATACGTTGCAGAAGAGGTATTGGGTTTGCCCGTATTTGTCAGGAAGCCGCACGGTGTCACCGGCGTGATCGATCCGATAATGGATCCAGCTTATGCCGTCGTAGTGGGGTTGCCGCGGCTTGCAAGGATGGCACAGACCAAAGGCGGAATCGAGAGGCCCGGCGGAAAAACATCGGTGAAGGATTTTATTCAGAAGATATGGAATATCGTGAAGGAAAACTTTTAGGAGGTTTGATAGGATGAGCATCCTTCCTCCAGAGGAAGAAAAAATTGGAAAGGCCCGCATAAAAGTCGCGGGAATAGGTGGGGGCGGTTCCAATGCCGTTACCTACATGATGACAAAAGAAATCGAAGGCGCCTACACCATCGCTGCGAATACGGACAGACAGGCGCTTGATAAAGCTCTGGCACACGAAAAAATACAGCTTGGCGAAAAGCTTACGAGGGGACTTGGCGCAGGGGGGAATCCGGAGATCGGCAGAAAGGCGATGGAGGAGTCC
>JAMOPK010000141.1 GCA_027064565.1 Caldifarciminota bacterium
GTCAAGACCGAGGATCCGAGAGGCTATGGACTGCTTACCATGCCATCGGACTACTACGAGTTCCGCTACAAGGTTCAGAGGGCGCACGAGAGGGCAATCGACGTCTTCAAAAAAGAGTTCAAAAACTTCGAGGAGCTTTTCGGCCGCAGGCACTGGTTCTTCGAGGAGTTCATGATGGATGATGCGGATTACGTGCTGGTCACTTCCGGCTCGCTGGCTTCCGACGTGAAATACACTGTGGCTAAACTTCGCAAGGAAAAAGGTCTGAAGATCGGGGCGCTCAAGATGCGCGTCGTCCGGCCTTATCCCTTCGAGGAGATCAGGAATGTGCTCGGCGACAGGAAAAAGGTCGCTGTCATCGACAGGAACATCGGATTCGGCTATCACGGCGTGTTTTACGAGGAACTGAAATCCGCTCTCTATCCGCTTGAAAAGAGGCCTCCGGTCTTCGGATACATCATCGGGATAGGCGGACGCGACGTTACGCCGGCGGACATCGAGGACATCGTCGATGACATGCTGAAACGTGAAGAAATGACCGAAATTATCTGGAAGGGGGTCAGGCTATGAGCGAGAAGAAAACAAGAAGGATCTGGGACGTCCCGGACGATGAGAATTTCTATCACGGTCACACAGCGTGTCAGGGGTGTGGCGGTGCGCTTGCCATGAGGCTTGCGCTTAAGGCCCTTGGCACCGATGTGGTGGTGACCATCCCCGCATGTTGCTGGACGATTATAGCCGGCGGCTTTCCGGGCCATGCCCTGAAAGTGCCGGTTTTCCACACAGCTTTTGAGACGGCTGCCATCGTCGCGGCTGGCATCAAGGGCGGCCTTGAGATGACCGGCCGAAAACAGACGATCTCCCTCGCATGGGCTGGCGACGGTGGAACCTTCGACATCGGGCTTCAGGCCCTCTCCGGCGCCGCTGAACGCGGAGAGGACATCATCTATGCGGTCTATGACAACGAGGCCTACATGAACACCGGAATCCAGCGCTCCAGTGCGACTCCGCCGGGCGCATGGACGACAACGACACCGGCAAAACGCCCGAATCCACGTCCGAAGAAGAACCTCATGGAGATCATGGCGGCCCACCGCGTGCCTTACGCAGCCACCGCAACCCCGGCTTTCCCCGAAGACCTCATCCGCAAGTTCCGTAAAGCCAAGGAAATGGCCGGTCAGGGACTCAGGTTTATCCACATTCTGGCGCCATGTCCACCGGGCTGGAAAATGGCATCCGATTACTCCGTGCATGCTGCAAGGCTGGCGGTCGAGTCCAGAGTCTTTCCTCTCTACGAAATTGAAGATGGCGGTCGCAAATACACCATCAACTACTGGCCCAAAGGCGTGCCAATCGAGGACTACTTGAAGATTCAGGGCAGGTTCAGGCACCTGTTCAAACCTGGCGGCGAGAAGTGGCTTGAGGCCTTCAAAGAGTTCGTTGAGGAGAACTGGAACCAGCTGGTCGAGAAACACAAACTGACCCACGGAACAACGGACAACATACCGAGAGGTTACTACAAATAGCGGTTGATTGAACCGAAATCCCGGCCGCCCCGCTGCGCGGGGCGGCCTTTTGAATACCCGGAATGAATTTCGCCAGATTGTTAGCCGATTTTTTCAGCCTGCCGTATCGAGCCGGTTTTCAGCTCTGGAAGTTCGTCACGCTACACCGCAGGAGGCCGCACATCCCGGCCTACACCATCAGTGTGGGCAACCTGACGGTAGGCGGCAGCGGCAAAACGCCCTTCGTCATCGAACTCGCCCATGAACTAAAAAAACGCGGCATCAAATTCGCCGTAATATCCAGGGGCTACATGCGCAAATCCCGCGGCCTCGTCTCCATCGGGCCGGGAGAACAACCCGATGTCCGGGCGCTCGGCGATGAGCCGGCGCTGATCTATCGAAAGCTGAACGGCGGTATCCCGATCATCGTGGACAGCGACAGGTTCAGGGCAGGAAAACACGCTGTGGAAAAGTTCGACGTCGAGGCCGTCCTGCTGGACGATGCCTTCCAGCATCTTAAAATCCTGCACGATTATGTGATCCTGCTCCTGAACGTCGATGATGTCGAAGGTGGCGCACTCCTGCCGTTCGGCAGGTTCAGGGAACCGCTTTCTGCGCTCAAAAGGGCCGACCTCATCGTGGTCAACTATCGGCACAGGGAGTTTGACGACCGCCAGTTCAATTTCGGGATAACGCCCTACATCCGGATGCGCTACAGACTTAAATTGCCCGTGGCGGCCGGGACAAAGGCATTCGTTTTCGCCGGCATAGCCCGTCCGACGGAGTTCATCGGAATGCTTGAAAGGGCAGGGATCGAGGTGGTCGGCTATCGCCGGTTCCGCGATCACAGATGGTATTCGGAACGCACGGTCCGTTCCATCCTGAAAAAGGCGGAAAAACACGGTGCAGACGTGATTCTGACAACTGAAAAAGACTTCATCAGGCTCAGCAACCCGCCGGATGTCATAAAGCCGGTGGAGCTGATCGCGGAGATCGAGAACATAGAGCATATCGCCTCCATTCTGACGTCGAAGATCATGGCGTTCCGGCGTATCGGAACCTGAAGTTTTTTGAAATTGCCGCATTTCCTCGATAGCGTGAAAAGGAGTTCTGGCTTTCAACTTTCAATCCCGCCTTCTCGCAATCCTGATGCTATTTATCATTTTGACCCTTGCGAATTTCTGGATTCACAGACAATCGTGTCTCAGGTGCAAAATGCGGGACATCTGCTCGGCAAGTGCGGCAGGGACAGGTGTAAAATAGAGCGTTGTCGGGCGGGACGCCCGACCCACCATGACGCCCGCCCCACCGGTGTTTGATGATGGGATGAATGGAAAAAGAGGTGAGATGGCCGTTCCCAGCCGTCGGACCACCCTATCCACAACA
>JAMOPK010000142.1 GCA_027064565.1 Caldifarciminota bacterium
ACCTCTCGGAACCCGTCCTGCTTGCCCTTGTGAGCAAGGGGGTTCAGAGGTCGGAGGCTTATGCGTGGGTCAAGGAATGCGCCCACAGGGCATTTGAGAAGAAAACTTCCTTTGCCGCGGAGATCAAAAAGCATCCGAAAATCAGGGAGGTCCTTTCAGAAGACGAGATCAAAAAGGCCCTTGAACACGATTACCTCCGGTGGGTCGATAGGATTTTCGAGCGATTCGGGATGTGAATGAAATAAAAAGCGGAGCGCCGAAGCGCTCCGCACGAGCATGGAGCTGAGGGGAGTCGAACCCCTGACCCCCGGCTTGCAAAGCCGATGCTCTCCCAATTGAGCTACAGCCCCATCAAAGTTGGGTTTTTATGATAACCTCGATTTTCCGATTCCGTCAACCTCACCGGGACGCCTTCTCCCGCATCTCGGACACGATTTCTGCGATCTTTTCGACGGCGGAATCGATCGGGATGTCAGTCCTGCTGCCGTCCCTGCGGAACTGCAACTCCACCACGCCCTCTTTGACCTTTCGGGGGCTGACGACCAGCCTGAGCGGATAACCGATCAGGTCGGCATCTTTGAATTTGAATCCCGCGGTGGCCTCACGATCGTCCCATATCGTGTCAACGCCGGCGTTGAGAAGCCCGGAGTAAAGCTTTTCCGTGACATCAGCGGTTTTTCGAGGGTCGATCTCGATGATGTCTATCTCATAAGGGGCGATGGTTATCGGCCATGAGATGCCGTTCTCGTCGTGATAGGTTTCCACCGCCACGGCGAGTATTCTGCCGACGCCGATCCCATAACTGCCCATGATGATGGGCTTGCGGGAACCGTCCTTATCGGTGAAATAGGCGCCCATGGACTCCGAATATTTGGTTCCGAGCTTGAAAATATGGCCTATCTCGATGGCGTTCACAACCTTAAGCGGTGCTCCGCAATTCGGGCACCTGTCGCCTTCGACCACCGTCCTGATGTCCTCAAACCTGTCGATTTTGACATCGTTTTCGATGTCAACGCCCACGATGTGATGCTCCTCCTCGTTGGCGCCCACGACGGCTCCTTTCATGCCCTTAAGCGCTTTATCCGCAATGATTTCATCGACTTCTATCCCGATCGGCCCGACGAAACCAACGGGCATTCCGAATCTGTCCATCACCTCATCGGGTGACGCCATCCTGACATCCGGGCCGAGCGCTTTGGCCAGTTTCGCATCGTTCACCTCATGATCGCCGCGGATCATGACCAGTATCCACTTCTCGCCGTCGGTGTAAAGCAGGCTTTTGACGATCAGGGCAGGGGAGACGTTCAGGAAGGCCGATACCTCCTCAACGCTTCTGACATCGGGCGTATAGACTTTTTCCCGCTTTTTGAACGGGCTTTCAGGCGGTGCTGAGGCCTCAGCCTGAGCCACCTCCACGTTGGCCGAATAACCGCATTCCTCACAGATGGCCAGCCTGTCCTCGCCCGAAGGTGCGACGACCATGAACTCCTCGGATTGACTCCCTCCCATGAGGCCGCTTGATGCCTTAACGATGGTGTATTTCAGACCACATCTGTCAAAAATTTTCTTGTAGGCCTTTCTGTGGAGCTCATAGCTGTGGTCAAGTCCTTCCCATGTAGCATCAAAGCTGTAGGAGTCCTTCATGATGAACTCCCTGACCCTGAGGATGCCGGCACGTGGTCGAGGTTCGTCCCTGAATTTCGTCTGCATCTGATACCATATCTGCGGCAGGTCGCGGTAGCTCCTGAGATAGACTCTTGCGAGGTCGGTCATGACCTCCTCGTGGGTGGGTGCCAACGCCATATCGTGGTCTTTCCGGTCTTTCAGGCGGAACATGTCATCGCCAAAGGCCTCCCATCTGCCGGATTCTTCCCACAGTTTGGCCGATGTGAGTGCCGGTAACATCATCTCCTGCGCGCCGATAGCATCCATCTCCTCGCGGATTATCTGCATCACTTTCAGCATGGAACGCCAGCCGAGCGGAAGGAAGATGTAAACGCCGCTTTGGTGCTGCCTGACGAAACCTGCTCTCAGAAGCAGGCGATGCGACGGCGTCTCCGCCTCTTTGGGATCCTCTTTCAACGTCGGTATGAATGCTTTGCTCCACTTCATGGCCGCCTATTTTAATGGATAGGCATCGATTTGGGAATAACCCAATGGGTTAGACTGCAACGCGTTGAAGGTTACCATGCGAAACTGGAACTTTCGGAGCGGACTGCCTTCATTGTCAGGCGGCTGACCCATCGGGCGTCGATTGCCCCACAGAACGGCCAAAAACCCTAACGGCTGTCAAATTGCCTGAAAGTGAAAGGATCGCACCCTGAGCGATGTCTCTCAGAACACCGTCAGCGTTTTTGAGATGTTTTTCGGGAAATCCGGATCGATGCCGCGGATGACGCTCCACCGATAGGCCAGAAGCTGGAGCGGCACAACCGCAAGAATCGGCGTCACAAGGTAATCGCTCTCAGGTAGTTCGATGTAGAAATCGCTCGATTTTCTGAGTTCGTCATCCGGAGGGGCGATCGTGACCACGAACCCGCGCCTCGTCTTCACCTCGTGGATGTGCGAGAGCATCATGTCCCTGTCCTCGACCGTGCTCACGAATATCACCGGATAGCCGGGCTCGACGATGGCCAGTGGCCCGTGCTTGAACTCGCCTGAGTGCATCCCTTCGGAATTGGTATAGACCACCTCCTTGACTTTCAAAGCTCCTTCAAGCGCAATGGGATAGGTTAAACCGTAGCCGAGGATGTGGATGGTTCTGGTGAAGCCTATCCTGTCGATAACCGACTCGACCAGCGGCCGGGAACGCTCTATCGTCTCGCTCAAAAGCTCGGGGATGCGCTCGAAATCGGGCATCGGATGGCGGGGTGGCGTGC
>JAMOPK010000143.1 GCA_027064565.1 Caldifarciminota bacterium
TGTGTCAAGGTCATTCAAAGCGAGGATGTTGGCCCGTGCGATGTCCTCCACGAAAACGAAATCCCTTTCCTGCGTTCCATCGCCGTATATGACGACCGGTTTTTTGCGCCACATGCGTTCGGAGAATATGGCGACCACCCCGGCCTCCCCGTATGGATCCTGCCTCGGCCCAAACACATTGGGGTATCTCAACACGACGTAGTCAAGCCCGTTGTTTTCGTGATAGAGGTAAAGATAGTGCTCAACAGTGTGTTTGCTGACTCCGTAGGGGCTGAGCGGGTTGATGGGATGGTTTTCGTCGCACGGCATGTAAACCGGGTTGCCATAGCATGCCCCGCCCGATGAGATGTATATGAATTTTTTGACGCCATACTCGATGGATAGACGTATGAGGTTGATGCTTCCGAGTATGTTTATGGTGGCATCTTTGTCCGGGTGATCGACGGAGTAGTTGACACTCACCTGAGCTGCGTGGTGATTGACGATTTCGGGTTTTTCCTCGACAAACACCCATCTCAACACTTCATCATCCAAGATGTCTACTCTGTAAAATTTAGCAGAAGGATTCACGTTTTCCTTTTTACCGGAGGAAAGATTATCGATCACAACAACCTCATGTCCTTCCTTCAGATAGGCATCTACAACGTGAGAGCCTATAAATCCAGCTCCCCCTGTCACAAGGATTTTCATCTTAAGACCTCCTCAAAAAATAAAAGTGGGCGAAGGAGGATTCGAACCTCCGGCCTCCTGCTTGTAAGGCAGGCGCTCTCGCCACTGAGCTATTCGCCCACTTTTTACTCACTTCTCGATCTGACAAAGAGTTCCATCGCCCTGGCTGCTTTGCTCTTACGCCTTGCAGCCGTGTTCTGATGGAATATCCCTTTCTTAACGGCTTTGTCGAGTGCGGAATAGAGCTGATTCAAAAGAACCTTTTTCCTTTCAGGATCGTCTTCCCTCAGGAATTTTTTGGTCAAAGTTTTGATGAAAGAGCGATAACTCTTGTTCCGCAATCTCCGCTTTTCAGCCTGCCTTATCCTTTTCAGCACGCTTTTAGTTTTTGCCATCCTTCTCTCCTCCTTGAGAATCTATGTAAGCGCATATCCCTTTAAATAGGGCATTTATTATATCTGCTGCCTGTTACGGGTGTCAAACGAGCGGTGTAAAACTGCCAAATTGAATCCTTGAAAAAAACCTATGGCCAAACCATAATTTTGCACACATTTCACACCAAATCAGGAGGAAATTCGATGGCCATTCTCATAGGAAAGGATACCAGAGTTCTTGTGCAGGGAATAACCGGGCGCGATGGCTCATTTCACACCAAGCTTATGCTTGAATACGGGACGAAAGTCGTTGCCGGTGTCACGCCAGGGAAAGGCGGGCAGGAAGTGCACGGCGTCCCGGTCTTCAACACGGTTCAGGAGGCGGTTGATGAGACCGGCGCCGACACATCGGTGATATTCGTCCCCGCCAGATTTGCGGCGGATGCCATCATGGAAGCTGCGGATGCCGGGATAAAGCTTATCGTCACCATCACAGAGGGTATCCCCATCCATGACATGAGCCGGGTCGTCAAGTTTGTGGCCGAAAAGGGCGCAAGACTGATAGGCCCTAACTGTCCCGGATTGATTACCCCGGAGGAGGCCAAAGTCGGGATCCTGCCCGGCCAGATATTCAAAAGAGGCCCCATCGGCGTGATCTCCCGCAGCGGAACCCTGACATACGAAATCGTCAGCCATCTCACAGCTGCCGGTCTTGGTCAGTCCACCGCCATCGGGATCGGGGGCGACCCAATCATCGGGACGAAGTTTATCGACCTGTTGCAGATGTTCGAAGAGGACCCGGAGACCGAGGGCGTTGCGCTGATAGGCGAAATCGGTGGCACCGACGAGCAAGAAGCGGCAGAATTCATCAAAAACCACATGTCAAAGCCTGTGGTCGCTTTCATCGCAGGCCGCACTGCACCGCCTGAGAAAAGGATGGGCCACGCAGGGGCGATAATCTCAGGCTCTTCGGGCACGGCAGCGGAAAAAATACGCGTGTTCGAGGAATCGGGCGTGCCGGTCGCCGAAATCCCTGAAGACGTGGCCAGATTGCTCAAGGAGGCACTTGGAAAATGACTGCACTTCTGTTGACCTTATCGGTTTTAACCTATTCCCCGGTGGAAAAGTTCAAGACCTTTCTTGACACCCTCCAGACAGCTCTCGTTACATTTGATGAAACGGTGCTTTACTATGAAACCGGGATGCAACGCAGCTTTTCGGGGAAGGCCTACTACAAGAGGGGCAAAGGATTGAGGCTTGAATTCACCAGTCCGGATGAACAGGTGATAATCCTGGCCGACACCACTTACCTCGTCTGGAACAAGAGGAGAAACAGGGTCTTCAGACGGAAAATGGATTTCAAATTTCCGAAAAACCGAAGGGAATTCGATGGCCGTTACACCATTCAGCAGACAACCAACAGGGACACAATCGTTTTTACAATTCAGGACAGGGAAAGATACGGGAAGGTTGAGGTTGGATTCATTAAGCAGGGATTTAAACCAATTTACATGACGATTTACGGTGACGGGAGCAGGTCAACTTACAGGTTCAAGATCGTGAAAATCAACTCATGGGTGCCGGATTCCAAGTTCAACGTGGAGGACGTCAAATGAGCGATTGGATAAGGGACGATTACTGTTTCGCCTGCGGCAAAAAGAACCCCTATGGCCTGAAACTCGACATAAAGACGTCGGATGATGGCCGTTCGGAGGTGGAATTTGTGCCGGCAAGGGAGTATCAGGGTTATGGGGGCATCCTCCACGGCGGTATAGCCGCAACCCTCCTTGACGAACTTATGGTCTATGCGGCCTTCGGGTTGGGCAAACCGGTAGT
>JAMOPK010000144.1 GCA_027064565.1 Caldifarciminota bacterium
TGTAGCATCCCCACTAATTGCTGGCCTTTGTTTCTGAACACGATAGGTTTTTCCATAATTTCCTCCTGAGTTTCAGCCTTTTCATCGGGCAGGGCCGCCTTCCGAAACGTGCTCAATCGGGCGGCAGCAGCACGATTTTACCCCTGTAACGCCCGATTCGAACGTCGAAAAGGGGTTCGATGTGTTCGGAATCCAGCACTTCGGAGGCCTCTCCGCGGACATATCGCCCGTTTCCAAGAAGCAGGACGTGGGTGGCGTAGAGGGAAGCGGTTTCCACATCGTGGACGGCTGCAAAGATGGCCATTCCGCCGTCGGATAGTTTTTTCAGCATCTCCATGAGCTGGAACCTGTGTCCCGGATCGAGATGGACGAGCGGTTCGTCGAGAACAAGCAGCTCCGGCTCCTGAGCGAGTGCCCGGGCTATCCTGATGCGCTGAAGCTCGCCCATGGAGATTTCCCCCATGTATCGCCCTCTCAGATGAAGTGTGTCTGTGAGAGACATGGCTCTTTTCACCACCTCTCGATCGGACGCAGACGGCCTTCTGAACGCGCCGATCCTGTGGTAGCGGCCGAGCATGACGTAGTCCTCGACCCGCATGAAAGGGTTAATGTTCATTCTCTGCGGCACGTAGCCTATGATCCGAGCAATCTTTCGCCTTTCGTGAAAATGTATAGCCTTGCCTCTCAGAAGGACGGTGCCGGCTATCGGTCGCAGCTCGCCGACAACGGTGCGAAGCAGGGTCGTTTTCCCTGCCCCATTCGGCCCGATAACCGCCCAGAACTCCCCCGGTTGCAGGCCAAAGTTAAGCTCTTTGATAAGCTCAACGCCGTGGTAACCGATAGAGAGCCCGGCAGCTTCTATGAGATGAGGGGTCATCCAAGCATTTCCAACAACTTGTCCATGACCATCTCAACGGTTATGGCCCACATGCATTTTTTATGGCCAAGAGGGCAATAGTTTTTCTGGCACGGTTCGCAATCGATGTCGGTTGCGCGCACGACCTGAGCGTGTGGTGCCTTATACGGGCCGGTGATACGTTCATCTCCGGCTCCAAAAAGCGCAATCGTTTTAGTGCCGACCGTGTAGGCTATATGCATGGGGCCTGTATCGTTGGATACCACCACATCGGCAAGTGACAGCAGAGCAGCAAGTTCCCTGATGTTGAGTTTACCGGCAACGTTGATCGCACGTGGATCGCCAATCTCTTTCACAATCCGACTGACCCGTGACACGTCGAAGGAGCTGCCTATAAAGATGGGGGTTATATCTTTCTGGATAAGGGCCTTCCCAAGTTCTATCCATCTTATAGGCGGCCACCTTCTTGCCGGTGCTTCCGAGTTAGGATTTAGCACCACGATGGGGCGAGGGACGTCTTTTATGATCGGATTAACCTTCTCGAAATCTTTGTCCACAAGGTAGATTTCCGTGCCATAGACCTCCTCGGGAGCGGGTTTCACGAGATAGCCGATCAGCTCAATGAAGCTTGTCGCCCGATGCACCGGGTGATCGGGGACAGGGACAGGATGAGTCAGGAGCATCCCACGGTTATCCGTTGCGTAACCCACACGTATCTCGGCACCGGCGACTTTCAGGAAGAGCGCGGATGAAAAAGACGGAGGGAGCACGAAGCCGAAGTCGAACGGTCCTTCCGAGCGCATGATTTTTGCCTCCTGAAGCCCCCTGTTCCTTATCACGTGAATCTTTGATATGTAAGGATTCTCGTAAATGAGATCAATTGAAGGTCTCCGGCCGGCTGCGATTATATCGGCCGCGGGCAGGGCTTCATGGAGGGTCCTTATGAATGGTGTCGCAAGCACCATGTCACCAACCCAGTTTGGGAATCTGACTAATACCTTCACTTTACCTCCATTACCTCTATTTTTAAGTTTCCTATTATAGAGACAATTTCCGATTGTTTGTCTATGCCACCACGTTTCAGCATCAGGTGTCGTGCACTTGCAGGAAATTCATGGAAAATCGGGTCCACGAAGAACCACTGGCCGTCAACATAGACGGCGTCCCAGGCATGGTAATAGTAGGCACCGTCCTGATAGATCAGCCCCACGACGACCTCGGTGGGGATGCCCGCCGCCCTCGCAAGAGCGGCGAAAAGCACGGAATGCTCGTTGCAATCGCCGTAACCCTGCTTCAGGACATCGAGGGCCGACGGCACCGTAACGCTCGGCCTCTTTTCCAGATAGTTGTAAACCCAGTCCATGATCGCATAGGCGCGTTCGCTATCGTCCTCGATGCCAGAGGTTATCTCAGCAGCCTTTTCCTTTATCGCTTCGGCATCCGACTGGATGAACTCATCCGAAGAAAGATAGGGGGCGCTATCCGCCAATTCTGTTTTCCTGCCTGTCAACGTCACACGCACCTCCGCCCATGTGTCACCACTTGCGGTCAGGTATTGAGGCCCGAAATCGAGGTCAAAAAGTTTGGGATTGATACCGTCAAGGTGGAGTTTAACTTCATGGGCATCCGAAGGTATTTCACGGTTGACCCTGATGGAATAGAAGCTCAGGATGTCCATCGGTGCGCCAATTGATTGTGCCTCTTTCGCCGATTCTTCCTTTGCTGTCATGTGCATCGGCATCTCCACCCTTGCGATCTTGCCATCGTCGTACACCCAGTAAACCGTTTCCGTCCCGATGTAGCTCAGCGAGTAGAGCTTGCATTTAACCCTTTTGCCGTTAACCTCTGCGTCTCTTTGCCCGACGTAGCTCACCGTTGCTGTGTCCAGCGTGAACGTGGAGGGATCGAAGATGAGGTATTCACCGGGTTTGACCTGCTGGCTCATCAACATGGCCATGAATGTGCCGGGCATGATGAGTTTCGGGCCTGAGATCGGAATCGCCTTCTTTTTGACAAAGTTGC
>JAMOPK010000145.1 GCA_027064565.1 Caldifarciminota bacterium
TGGCGGCGGGGCGAAATGCGGATAGGAATGATCAGTTATGCAAAGAGATTAAAGCAGATGTACAGATTCTATCTTGCTGATAATCCGCCAGTTATGTTCGCCACCACAAAGTAAACGGCAAATAGCCTTTGACGGGGGGTAATAGCAATGGCAAGAACCATAACAAACACCACTGCAACCAATCATAAACCCCTGAAATCGGTAAGTGACTGGTTTAGTGAGGCGCTGGAAAAAAGCAGACACACAGAGGAATTTCAGCTTGAAAGTTTGCTTTACACTCTGACAGAGGAATTTCACCGTCGGATGAAGGAGTTGGGGATGACCCAGCGTGAGCTTGCCCGGAAACTTAACGTAACCGACGCTTACGTGTCGAAACTTCTAAGCGGCAACGCCAATATGAGTCTAAAGACTCTCGTGAAACTGGCCCTGGCTCTCGGTCTGGAAGTTGAGATCTCATTCAGGAAAATCAGGTGATCCCAATACACTGAAGGGGGCATGTTTGCCCCCTTTTTATCCGAGTTATGGAATTTGATGGCTTCCCCGTCACTTTGCGCCGTATTTCATGGCAAGCTCGTCTAACTCCACAAGCTGCCTCATAAGCGGCTCAAGGTATTCCAGAGGCAACATGCTGGAAGCGTCAGATTTTGCCCTCGACGGTTCCGGATGGGTCTCGATGAAGACTGCATCGATCCCGAAGATCACCCCTGCCCGTGCGAGCGGCGGAACGAACTCCGGCAGGCCACCCCGCGGGTCGCTCGAAGGTATCCCATAGACCCTCACGGTGTGGGTCACATCGAAAATCACCGGGTAACCGAATTCCCTGAGGATTTTCAGCGACCTGAAATCCACGATTATGTTGTGGTAACCGAAAAACGTCCCGCGCTCCGTGAGCAGGATGTTTGAGTTGCCGGTGGATTCGACCTTGCCGATTGGCCCCTTCATGTCGTGAGGTTCAAGGAACTGCGATTTCTTCAGGTTTATGGGTTTTCCCGTCCTGCCGGCCTCGACGGTCAGCCTCGTCTGCATCACGAGGAAGGCCGGGATCTGGAGGATGTCGGCGACCTCAGCCGCTATGGGCACTTCGTCGGGATAATGGACGTCGGTCAGGATCGGGACATCCAGCTCCTTCTTCACACGCTCAAGCATCTTCGTGCCCTCTTCGACGCCGGGGCCGTAGTAGTGATGGATGCTCGACCTGTTGTCTTTGGCGTAGGAAGCCTTGAAGATGTAGCCGATGCCCAGCCCATCCGCCACACTGCGTGCCGTGGATGCTATCCGAATCACTGTGTCCCAATCCTCAAGCACGCATGGGCCGGCTATCAGAGCGATACGGTTGCCCCCGCCGATCTCCACGTTCCCCACCTTCACAACCTTCGTCTTTGAAGCCTTTTCGATTCCGACTCTCATGATGACCTCCGTTTTTGAATCCGATTGGAACCTGAAAGGATAAAGAAAAGACCGGCTCAGGGGAAACCGTCCGATGACGGTGTCCGGAAATTTCACCTGGATTTCAGGTCAACCCTTTCCGGGCATTGACGGCCGGGGACGGCCGTCCCACCTGACGGCTATTTTCCACTCCCTCGCCATTTTATCCAATGCCATAGTCAGCAGGTCGAGCGCCCCGCCCAACAATCAAGGCCATATTGCCTGACGACAGGTCAACTCTCGAACAGATAGAACCGTCCGGTAGGGGAAACTTCAACCGTAACCTCTGACCAATCCATTCAGCCTGTCCCGACCTGCCTGAACTTCATGCCCCTCAAACGGTTGAGTGCTGCCGCTACCTCGAATTTACGGGGCATCGCAAGGAACCCGTCTATCCGGCCAAGGACCGAGAAGCCTGAGCGCTCTATCTCCGCAAAGACCGCCTTGCACATCTCCTTCAGCGGCAGATCAGGGTAGCTCTGCATCCCGTGGAGCATGATCTTCGCTATGGCTCTGGCCTGTTCCCTTTCGGCTATCTGCTCAACAGCGCTGAGGTCTATGTCCTGCCTGCCAAACGTGATGTGGTGTTTTGAACGGGCATCAACTTTGATTTTTCTGCCGCGGTAAGGACTGACGCTGTCCGGGATGAGCTGTCGTGCGCTCACGCCGGGGAACTCGAACTCAGGAGCCGGCCGATATGGCCTTTTCGAGGCGATGCGGTGCGCCCTCTCAGTGGCGCAGATCGGCTCATATTCCTCCATCAGGATTACCGTATCGGCTATACTCAGGTAGTCGCCGGCACCTCCGACAACGATGATGCTGGAGATACCGTATCTTCTGTGGAGTTCGCGGGCACGGTCGATGAACGGGACTATCGGCTCCTTGCGGATGAGTTCCCGCATCAGTTCGTCACGAATCATGAAATTGGTCGCTGATGTATCCTCGTCGATCAGCAGGAGGTGGGTTCCCATTTCGATGGCCTCGACGATGTTCGCCGCCTGAGACGTGGAGCCTGAGGCATCGGCAGTTGAAAAGTGCCGGGTATCGATGCCGGATGGGAGCCGGGTTATGAACCCTGAGATGTCAACGTTGTGGATGTAACGCCCGTCCTCCGCCCGTATTTTCACTCCGTCCCGCAGGGAAACGGCCAGTTCCCGCCCATCACCGGGAATGTGGTTATAGACGCCGAACTGGATGGCCTCAAGCAACGTCGATTTTCCGTGAAACCCGCCTCCGGCGATCAAAGTCACGCCTTCCGGGATGCCCATCCCGCTGACCGTGCGTCCGGACGGCAGTTGAAACTCCACCCTGAGCTCATCCGGCGAGCGAAAAGGCCTGCCGCCTTCCATCGGCCTGTCATCAACTCCGCTCACCCGCGGCAACATGGAGCCGTCAGCGATGAAGGCCACA
>JAMOPK010000146.1 GCA_027064565.1 Caldifarciminota bacterium
AGCGCTTTTGCGCTCATCGGGATGGCGACTTTTCTCAACCTGCTCATGCCGGTGAACATGCATGTGGCCGCTACGATCCTGACGCTTTTCTTCGTGGCGCTCAACATCATCGGCACCCGTGAAGCGAGCCTGTTTCAGGTGGTGCTCGTGGCCGGACTCCTTCTGCTTCTCGGACTTTACGTCTTCATGGGGATCGGCCGGGTGAGGCTTACGAACTTTGAGCCGTTTGCGTTCAACGGCCTTGCTGGGATAGTCTCGGCGGCCGGGATGGTGTTTATCGCCTTCGGCGGCCTGCTCAAAGTGGCGAGCGTTGCTGAGGAGGCCCGGGATCCGGGCAGGAACATTCCGATCGGGATGTTTCTCTCCTTCGCTGTGATAACGACTTTCTACTTTCTGGTCGTTTTTGTGACCGTCGGGGTGCTCGGCGATCGGCTCGCCGGCTCGATGACCCCGATCACCGACGGCGCCGCTGTTGTGATGGGCAATGTGGGGAGCGTGGCGCTCAGCCTTGCGGCGGTGCTGGCTTTTGTCTCCACGGCCAACGCCGGCATCATGGCCGCAGCGAGATACCCGCTGGCGCTCAGCAGAGACGGTCTCCTGCCCCCGATACTGGGCAAAATCAGCCGGTTCAACACGCCCCACGTGGCGATAACGGCCACCGGACTGCTGATCATCGCCTCCCTCATCATGCCCATCAAGCCCTTCGTCAAGGCCGCATCCTCGGTGCTGATCCTGTCCTATGCCTTCGCCTGCATATCCCTTTTGATAATGAGGCTCAGCGGTTTACAGAATTACAGGCCCCGTTTTCGGGCGCCGCTCTTTCCCTACCTGCAAATAGCCGGCCTTATCGGGTATCTGGCCATGCTCGTCGAAATGGGCGCTGAATCCATCGGCATAGCTGCGGGCATCGCACTGGTCGGATTGATTTTCTACCTGCGCTACGGCGCCGGAAGACCCCGGGAGTTCGCTCTCCTGCACCTGATAGCACGGATAACCGACAGGCAGATAGCCACCCGCGACCTTGAGAAGGAGCTTTTTGAGATCGTCAGGGAGCGGGACAGCGTTCAGGAGGACAGGTTCGACCGGCTCGTCAAATCCTGTCGGGTGCTCGATCTCGATGGACCGGCGCACAGCTCTGAGATTTTCAGGATGGTGGCGGAAATGGAGGCCCCGGAAATGGGGATTGACCCGGCAAAGCTTGTGAAACAGTTGGAAGCGAGGGAGCGGGAGAGCAGCACGGCGATTACAGATTTCATCGCCATCCCTCACATGGTGATCGAGGGCAAAAATGTGTTCAGGATGGTCATCGTGCGCGTTCGTAACGGGGTCTATTTCTCGGAATCCATGCCTTCGGTGAAAGCGATCTTTTTCCTGATGGGTTCGAGGGACGAGCGTCAGTTCCACCTTCAGGCGCTGGCAGCCATCGCCCAGATAGTGGATGAGCCGGACTTCGAGGAACGCTGGCTTGCTGCCCGTGATGCTGAAGGATTGCGCGATGTGTTGCTTTTGAGCAAGCGCAAGCGCTTCGGTGAATGAAATGCATTATTGCAAAGCTGTAATAAGTTACATATTTACAATGATTATGCACAGTTTGACAAACAATCGCTGATATTCCAAAATTAAGAACCATTTGACGGCAAGTGATTTTGCTCTCTGACATGGATGTTGGAGATAAATCGATGGAGATTATGGTGTTGTAGTTTCTAAATATTCAAATATGTCAATATTTGTGAAAAAAACAAGGAGCGGATTATGGGCAGTCGCCTGAGCAAATTTCTTTACACTGCTATCGTAATGTTTGTGCTCTGGCTGCTCCTGACATCGACTTTCAACAGTCAGGAGGTGATTGCCGGAGCCATCATATCCGTCCTGGTGGCAGCATTTACGCATGAGAGATTCACCAGAAAGGGGCTGGCGAATCTGCATCCCAAACGCGTGGTATGCATGGTGCTGTATTTCTTCTACTTCTTCTGGCAGATGGTTAAGGCCAACATCGACGTGGCATGGCGTGTGATCCATCCCAAGATGCCAATCAACCCCGGCATCGTCCACGTCAAGACCACGATGAAATCGGACTTCGGCAAGTTGATGGTGGCCAACTCCATCACCCTCACACCCGGCACGTTGACGCTTGAGGTCCTCGGCGATGACATGCTCATCCACTGGATCGATGTGAAAGCGACGGACGTGGAGACGGCATCAAAGATGATACCGGGCGTCTTTGAAAAGTGCCTCAAGGAGTTCCTCGAATGAACTGGATAATCGTCATAACCCTGATAGGTCTTGGAACCGTCCTCACGATTTTGAGGATGGCAATGGGTCCCACTCCGGCTGACAGGGCGGTTGCCGTGGACTCGATGACAACCATCACGACGGCTTTGCTTGTTCTCCTCGGCCTGTTCATGAAGCGCTACATCTACCTTGACATCTCGCTCGTCTATGCGGCACTCGCGTTCATAGCGACGCTCGCCATAGCCAGATACCTTGAGGGAGGTGTGTGATGCTGGCGATCATCGGATGGATAATGATTTACATCGGTGCGATATTCCTTTTCTTAGGCGCCCTTGGGATTTTCCGATTCCCCGACGTTTACAACAGGTTGCAGGCAGGGACAAAGTGCACGACGTTGGGCGCTTTTTCCACCATCGTCGGCGTCGGATTGGTGAATCCACCCTGGCTGCCGAAAACCCTGCTCATCGCATTTTTCATCCTGCTCACGAACCCGATTTCCTCGCACGCATTGGGAAGGGCGAGCTACAAATCCGGCGTCAAGCTCTGGGAAGGCAGTGTAGTGGACAAGTGCAAAGATTTCGAGGAGTGCCATAAAAAAGAGGAGGAAGAGTGAGATGGCTCCCTTCGTCCTGTATCTCTCGTTAGCACTGGCGATCTTGATGATAGTTGGTGCCATCGTCGTGGTGGTGACAAAGGACCTGCTTGTGGCGGTCATCGCCTCGGCGGTCGTTGACCTCGTGCTGGCGATCCTGTTCTACATCCTTCAGGCGCCTGACGTTGCTATCACTCAGGCTGCTATCGGCGCTGGCCTGACGACAGCGATATTCGTGGTGGTGCTCCGCAAGACAGAGAGGTTTGAAGATGATTAGAAGACTTTTTGTCCTCGTTCTGCTGATAATCATCGGGTATTTCCTCGGCACCGCAATGGCATCGATCCCGTTTGGTGCCGAGAAGGTTGACGTGGGGCCTTACAGGAGCGTTGGCAATTACTATGTGGACAACACAGTTCAGGAGACCGGCGGCGTCAACGCCGTGACCTCCATCGTGGTGCTCTACAGGGGATTTGATACCCTCGGTGAGGTGACGGTCCTGTTCCTTGCCGCCACGGGCCTCGCCGCAATCCTCGCCCTTACCCGTGAGCGCAGAAAGCTCAAGAAGGAGAAACCATCGCTCATCATGCGCGTCGGCACGGATTACCTGTTCCCAGCAGCTATTGTGCTCGGTTCCTACGTCTTCCTTCACGGACACCTGACACCGGGCGGCGGTTTCCCCGGCGGCGTCATCATCGCTTCCGGGTTCCTTATGCTTTTCCTCGCACAGTGGCGTTACAAGGTTGACGAACTTGGCCTGAAGATCATCGAATCCCTTGCTGGAATGACTTACGTGACGATAGGGCTGATCGGGCTATTCAAGCTGGGGACGTTCCTTGGCAATTTCCTCGGCAAAGGCACACCCGGTGCGCTCCTGTCTGCTGGTATCATCCCTGTCATTTACATTGTCATCGGCATCAAGGTCGGCTCTGAGATGACCGGCCTGCTCCAAAACCTCAGGGAGACGACAGAAAATGAGTGAAGCAATTAAAACCTTCTTTTCGCCATCAGTTCTCGGGCCGGAAATCTTTTATGGGTCATCGGTGGCCCTTTTCCTGATAGGGCTTTACATGGTCCTGGTGAAGAAAAACCTTGTGAAGATAGCCATAGGCCTGACTTTCATCGAATCCGGCGTCAACCTGTTCCTGATCTCGATCGGCTATGTGTGGGGCAAGACCGCTCCGATACTGAATAAAACGCTGATGATGGGAACGCCTTCGAAGGAAGTTGTTGACCCTGTGCCTCAGGCGCTTGTGCTGACAGCCATCGTGATCGGCGTGGCGGTTACCGCAATGGCCCTCTCCATCGTGATAGTCATCCATGACAAATATGGAACACTTAACATCTCGAAAATAAAGGAGTTAAAGTGGTGAGCCCGATACTTCTTATAGCAATTCCGTTATTTATGGCATTTTCTGTGCCCATCTGGGGCCTTATCTCGAAAAAACTGCCCAAGTTGGTGCCGTTCTTTACCTTTGCGATTACCACAGCGATCCTTGTCTCCCTCCTTCCGACACTTTTCAGCGGTCAACAGGGGTTCAATCTGACATCGGTCACGATAGCCGGGATCAAGCCGCCCTACGGCATAAACCTGACGTTCGGCCCTGCCAGCGCCTTCTTCGCCCTCATCATTCAGCTCGTGGCTCTTGCCGCGTCGCTTTATCTTTTTGAATACGAGCCTCCTGAGCCGGCAGAAAAATTCTATATGCTGTTTATCCTTGTTGTTCTCGGTGCAACCGGAATGGTGCTGACCGGCGATATCTTCAACATGTTCGTGTTCCTTGAGATCACCAGCATCTCGTCCTATGCCCTCACCGCCATCAACAAGACCGGACACTCGGCAGAGGCCGGGTTCAAATACCTGCTGCTTGGCTCACTCGGCTCCACCCTGTTCCTGTTAGGCATTGCGCTGCTCTACGGCTCCCTGAGAACCCTCAACATGGCTCAGCTTTCGCTCTACATCCATCAGGGGCATCTGGATCCAAAGGTTCTGATGGCGGTTGTAGTGTTGTTCATCGTCGGGCTGGGCGTTGAAGCCGAGCTGTTGCCGCTCAACGGCTGGGTCCCTGACGCCTACGAGGCTGCGCCGATACCGGTGGTCTCAATCCTGTCGGGTGTCGTGGCCAAGGCCGGACTCTACGCCCTTGCAAGGGTGCTTTACACCATCATCGGAATCGAAACCGGCGTCCTGAATCTCCTTTTGATCTTCGGGATACTGACCCTGCTTTCTGGTGAGCTTTCGGCTCTGAGGCAGAAAGACATCCGCCGACTGCTGGCTTACTCGTCCATCGGCCAGATGGGGTTGATAATCCTTGCACTGGGAGGCGGAAATTCGCCGATGGCAATGGTCGGCGGCCTGTTCCAGGCATTCAACCACGCCATTGCTAAGGGCCTGATGTTCCTTGCTCTCGGCATTATGGCGGCCGGGTTCAACAAATGGGACATGGAATCGCTTGCTGGCGTTGGCAAAGCCAAGCCATATACGACGTTCCTGTTCACCATCGGACTCCTTTCGACACTCGGATTGCCGCTGTTCTCAGGGTTCTGGAGCAAATTCCTGATTATTTTCGGACTTGTCCATTCTGGACAAGTGGTGTATGCCGCTCTTGCGCTTATCGGATCGGTGATAGAGGTGGTCTATTTTGCCAGATTGCTCGGCTATCTCTACGGCAAAGACCCGTCCGAGGAGCTTTTGAACTCGACCCTTGAGAGCAAAAAAGGCTTTGCACTGCTTGGCATGACTTTCCTTGCTGCATTTGTCATCCTGATCGGTGTCTATCCGGATTTCATAACGAATTTCATTCTCGGAGGCACTGCTGAGCTTGTCTATAAGTCATTTTACATAAGCTCCATACTCGGAGGTATTTGATGATGAAACTGCTTTATTTCATCGGTTGCTTCTCCGGTGGCGCATTACTTGCCTTTTTGCTTGGGTCGTTTAGCCCCCTGCTTAAGAAGTTCATCACCTTCCTGGCAGTGATTCTGGGGGCCGTACTTTTTGCAACTATGGGAACATCCACTTACCAGTTATCTCTGCTGTTTGGGAATCAGGTAATTTTCGGCATTGACACGCTGACGCAATTCATGGTCTGGATGACTCTCGGCATAGCATTCATTGTCTCCCTTGTGCTCTGGTCACACAGCGAGTTATCACCGACGTTTTTCGCCCTTTTCCTGCTCAACGTGCTCGGAACAGTGCTGATTTTCATGAGTCGGGACATCGTTTCCTTTTTCTTCTCGTGGGAACTGATGAGCTGGACGGCGTTCGGCATGATCCTGTCCGATGGCTGGGAGAAAAAACGCAGCGCTGCGGTTAAATACTTCATGTGGTCCGCAGCTGGAGCTTACATGGTGCTTATCGGGTTCTCAATACTGTTTGCCGCAACTTCCGCTATCCGATTCGAGAACATAGTTATGTCCGTAGGCCGTGTCTCGCATGGCTGGCTGATAACCGCCATCGCCTTCCTCGTTGCGGGATTCGGGGTCAAAGCGGCGATGATGCCGTTCCATGTCTGGGCACCGGATGCCTATTCCGAATCCCCGCATCCGTTCACCGGATTCTTCTCAGGTATACTGTCAAAGACCGGCGTCTATGGGATTTTCATCGCATTTTTCTACCTTGCTGCAAGGCTTGAGGCGGTTCCCATGCTCAGGGTGCACGGGACATCGATCTTCGGTTACATAATGGTCTGGATCGGTGCGATAACCGCTTTCGGCGCTTCCCTGATAGCTGTCCATCAGGAATACGGCAAGAAACTGCTTGCGTGGTCGAGCGTCAGCCAGTTGGGCTACATCATTTTTGCTTTCGGAATAGCTGATAGCCTCGGAATGACCGGCGCCCTGTCACATGCCCTCGCACACGCGCTGTTCAAAGCGCTCCTGTTTACCATTCTCGCTGGAGTGATCATGCGCACGGGCACCGACCACATGGCCTCGCTCGGCGGGCTCATCAAGAGGATGCCGCTTTCCTTCATCTTCGCTGTTGTCGGCGGTCTTGCACTGGCCGGAATCCCCATGACTATCGGCTTTACCTCCAAATGGATCATCTACGAGGCGGGCATAAACGGGGGCTATATCTTCCCAACAACGCTCATTTTTGCCGCATCCACCGCTGCGTTCCTTTACTACTACCGCTTCGTTTACAGCATCTTCCTCGGGCCTCTCCATGAGGAGCATCAGAACGTCAAAGAGGTGCCGGCCACCTACTGGATTTCCTACATCCTGCTTGCCATTCCCATCTTCTACTTCGGACTCTATCCGGGCAAACTTGTCGGGATCATATCCACCATCCTTCAGAGCTACAACCTGCCGGCGCTGACGACCTACACGGCGACCTCCGTGACGACACCGCTTGGCACTTTCAATGGGATGGTTGTCGGACTCGGGTTCGGTGCCGCCCTTATCGTTGGCCTTATTGTCTATTTCATAGGTGGCAGGGTGAGGAAGGCAGCTTCTCAGACGGACAAATACCTTGCCGGTGAGGTCGTGACCAACGAGTTCGAGCTCCACTATTCCGTCGATTTTTACAGGTTCCTTGAACGCAAACTCAGCTGGCTTTTGAAGATAAGCGCTCAGAAATTCTACGAGTTCATCGGTGAGCTTATCAGATTTGTGGCCGATATCAACCGCAAGATGTTCTTTTGCGGCAATGGTCAGGCTTACCTTTACTACATGACAATCGTGCTGACTATTCTCATCCTTTCAATCTGGAGGATTAAACCATGAATGCAGTCGGGCTGAATATAACATGGATAATTTTTATGCCCATTCTGGTGATCATAATCGGGCTGTTTTACCTTGGAGCAGCACGAAAGATAACGGCGAGGATACAAAACCGCTACGGCCCGCCGATTTACCAGAATATTATCGATGTCATAAAGCTTTTCTCAAAGAAAAACCCCACCAATCACGGGGTGATGTTCTCGCTCGGCCCCGTGATGGCATTCTCAGGGATGCTCATATCCCTGCTTTTTATTCCGATAGGAAATAAAGCGCTCCTGTCCTTCAATGGTGACATCATCGTTTTGCTTTACCTTTTGGTGATAGCGCCGCTCGGCATGGCGCTTGGAGTCGGCGAAGGCGGTAACCCGATGGGAACCATCGGAATCGCCCGTGCTCTGACTCTGATGCTGGGCTATGAGGTTGTGCTGGTGATTTCCATCATCAGCGTGATACTCTACACGGGCTCGGCGTCCTTCATGGAGATCATCAAGATGCAGAGCGGGGGAGTGGGGCATTGGTTCATCTGGCCGCTTTTCCTTTCCGCACTTGCGATGGATATGGCACTTCAAGGCATGCTTGGTGAAAAGCCGTTTGACCAGCCGGTAGCCCCCCACGAGGTCGCATCAGGTCCAATGGTTGAATTCGGAGGCAAATATCTGGGCCTGTTGCAACTTTATCATGCTATAGGCATCGTGGTCGAGACCGGGATATTCGTCAACCTATTTCTCGGAGGCGGAACGCTGTTCTGGTGGTTCGTCAAGTCATTCGCCGTGTTCTTTGTCGCCCTCTTGATAAACGCCGTGATGCCGCGCTTCAGGATCGGGCAGGCGTTCGCATTTTTCTGGACATATCCGGCCGCTATCGGATTGATCGGCCTGATACTTGTCGCAATCCTGAAATGAGGAGGAGATGCAGATGACGAAAGCAAAACCGCCAAAAGGACTTAAAGGATGGGCACAGGGGCGAAGCCTCTGGATGCTCCATTTTTGCACCGGGTGCGGCGCCATTGAGATGCCGCCCACGATGACTTCCAGATACGACATGGAGAGGTTCGGAATCACACCGATGGCTACGCCGCGTCAGGCCGACCTGCTGCTCATCACCGGCTACCTCACCGTCAAAACGCTCAAGAGGGTGATCCGCTCCTACGAGCAGATGCCTGAGCCGAAATACGTCGTCGGATTCGGTTCCTGCACGGTGAACGGCGGAATGTATTGGGATTCCTACAACACCATCAAAAGGCTCGACCTTTATCTTCCGATTGACCTCTACATCGCCGGATGCATGCCGAGGCCCGAAGCCATCATCGATGGCTTTACGGAACTTATCGAGGGTATCAAAAAAGGGAAATTCGATGGCTGGATCCGCTACAAAGAGAATCTCGAATACTACAAACGCAATCAGGCCATGGTGATGGACATCAGAAAATGGAGTCTGGATGCTGAACTTGCCGAGCGGATATGGAACGAGGTGCAGGAGGAGCGCAGAAAGAGATTCGAGCGTGCCACCGTCAAACATGTCTATGAACTTGCCGAAAGGATACCGGAGGGATTGCCAAAATGAGCCTTGAGAAAGAGCAGAAAGTCGTTGATCTCATCAAAGTTTCCTTCGAGGATGCCGAAGCGGAGATCCAGAGGGAGCGGCGCGTTAAAGTGAAGGTTGCGCCCAACCGCGTTTTCCCTCTGGTCGCTTACCTCAAAGGCAACGGATTCAAGCATTTTGTGGCCATAAGCGCTGTTGACTGGATCAGGGACGGCGAGATCGAACTTGTGTATCACCTATGGAATTACGATGAGAAAGTGCACGTGATGATAAAAACCCGTGTGCCGCGTGACGGCGGTTCCATGCCCACGCTTAAACCGCTCTTCAATCAGGCCGAGACTTACGAGCGTGACATCCATGAGTTTTTCGGTGTTCACTTTGAGGGCAACGAGAAACTTGACCGGGAATTCATCCTTGAGGACTGGGATGGCCCGCCTCCGATGCGCAAGGATTTCGACACGAGGCTGTTCTCCGCTGAATTCTACGATCAGGAGGACCTTGAAAGTGAGGCATTGAGGCTGAAAATTCAGCCATACAAGGGGCATTTGAAGAAATGAACGGGAAAAACGAGATCATCAGGGAATTCGAGTATTTCATAGGGCCTCAGCATCCCGGTATTACCGGGAACTTCAGCATCAAATTGAAGGCCAAAGGTGATGTGATCCTTGAGGCAGAGGCGAGACCCGGTTACCTGCACCGCGGCTTCGAAAAATTGATGGAACAGCGCCATTGGATCAAAAACGTGCCGATGGTCTGCCGCATCTGCGTTCCGGACCCGGATCCGAACGAGGTGCTTTATGCGATGGGCGTCGAGGAGCTCGCGGGACTTGAGGTGCCTGAGCGTGCTCAGTGGATCAGGGTGATGGTGCTGGAGATGTCGCGTATTCAGGCGCACCTCTCTTACCTCGGCGGAATCAGCGGTGCACTCGGCCTTTACACGGCTCCCCAGTGGATGACAGGCGACCGTGATTATTTGCTTGACAGATTCGAGGAACTCACAGGCGCAAGGGTGTATCACATCTACACCACCCCCGGCGGAGTCAGGCGCGACCTGCCTGAAGGCTTTGAGGACAGGCTCAGGGAGACACTGGACTACATCGAGAAGCGGCTGACCGACTACTATCGCCTGATCTTCGACAACCCGGTTTTCCAGAAAAGGACGATCGGCGTCGGCACAATGGATCCGGACTGGGCCATTGAGAACGGTGTCACCGGCCCGAACCTACGTGCCTGCGGGATAAAGGCCGATGTCAGGATCGATGACCCTTATCTTGTCTATGACCAGATCGAGTTCGAGGTGCCAACGGAGACGGGATGCGACATGTTCTCGCGTGCAATGATAAGGTTCCAGGAGATTCAGCAGTCGATCAACATTGTCCGTCAGGTGCTGGATAGAATGCCCAAAGGCCCATTCCTGAACAAGCCGGGCAACCCGTTGATGTGGCGTGTGCCTGCCGGCGATGTCTATGTGCGGGTTGAGTCCTCAAAAGGTGAATTTGGCTACTACATCGTCTCCGATGGCGGCGTGAAACCCTACCGCGTCCACGTGAGAGGCCCATCAATGACTCATGGAATCCACGTTATCGAGACCCTTCTCGTCGGTCAGAGAGTGGCGGACGTGTCTCCGATAATGTTTTCGCTGGACATTTGTCCACCGGACATAGACAGGTGAGGTGAGCAATGGCAATAAAGAACTTCTTTGAACCTTTTACAGCACTGAAACACCTTGGGATGAAGCCCCACACCATCCGTCTGCCATACGAGAAAAAGGTTCCGGCGGACCGGGTGAGGGGTTTCCATTCAAACGACCTTGAAAAATGCATCGGCTGCGGTAACTGCGCCCAGATCTGCACATGTCAGGCCATCAAGATGGTTGAAGTGGAAGATGTGCCAGATGGGTTCGGCCGCACGAAATTCAGACCTCAGGTTGACTACGGACGCTGCTCCTTCTGCGGTCAGTGTGTAGATGTCTGTCCCACCGGCTCGCTCAAACTGACCGACAAGATCGTCTGGGTGACCGAAGACCCGTTCGACCCGGAAACCGGCTGGGTTTTCATTCCGGATAACAAGAAGTTCCCCTACGAAGGCAAGGGCTGGACCACGTCACCTGAGACTTCACTGCTGCAGCTTGAACGTCAGGAGATGCCTGAACGGGATCCTGAGGAGCGCAAACACGACTTCGGGCCTGTGATCAAAGGCTTTACCGAAGAGGCAGCGCTCATCGAGGCCAGCCGATGCATGGGATGCGCCATCTGTATGCAGGGCTGTCCCACTGGCATGTATATCCCGCATTACCTTAACGCCATCGAACATGCCGATTACGAGCGTGCAGTTGACATTTTCTTCATCAATAACCCGCTTCCCGAGATATGCGGCACCATTTGCACGCACAGATGCGAAGATGCATGCGTGCTCGGCATCATGGGCAAGCCTATCCAGATCCGCTATGAGAAAGGCTTTGCAGCATCGCAGGTTGACGATTACAGAAAAGTGCTCGGCTATCCTGAGCCGGAGAAGAAAAACAAGAAGGTTGCTATCATCGGTGGCGGCCCCGGCGGCCTGACGGCGGCTTTCTATCTCAGGCTCAAGGGGTATGACGTGACGATCTTCGAGGCGTTAGATGTTCTGGGCGGCATGATGAAGGTTGGAATCCCGCGCTATCGCCTGCCTCAGAGCGTGCTGGACAAGGAGATCAACCACATCATCGACTACGGCGTGGAGGTCAAATACAACACCCGCGTCGGCAAAGACGTTTCCTTCGACGAGCTCAAGAAGAACTACGATGCGATTTACATCGGGGTAGGCTACCACAAAGGCCTGAGCATGGGCATTCCGGGCGAGGATGCGGAAGGCGTGATGCAGGCCATCTACTTCCTGAGGGAGACCAACCTCGGCAGACCGCCAAAGATCGGCAAGAAAGTCCTGGTTGTTGGCGGCGGCGATGTCGCTATGGATGCCACGAGAACTGCTCTCAGGCTCGGCGCTGAGGAGGTTCTGCTCTCCTACCGCCGCAGGATCGTGGACATGCCGGCCTCCGATGAGGAGAAGCATGAGGCGATGGCGGAAGGCGTGAAGTTCCTGCCACAGACACTGCCGATCGAGATCGTGAAGGACGAGCAAGGAAAGGTTAAGGCGGTCAGGTATGTGAAGACGAAGATGGTGCCTCAGCCCGGCGGCAAACGTCCGAAACCCGTGCCCATCGAGGATGAGGTCTATGAGTGGGATGTGGATACCGTGATTTACGCCATCGGTCAGGCTCCCGACCTCTCCTTCCTGCCCGAAAGCTGGCTCGAAAAACTGGAACTCGACAGCCGTGGCAAGCACATTGTGGTGGACGAGAACGGAATGACCTCAATCGAGGGCGTTTTTGCTGGTGGCGACATTGTCAACCCGCGTGCGGACGTGATCAGCGCTATCGCCGACGGACGGAAAGCTGCCGAGGGAATCCACAAATACCTGAGCGGAAAAGAATAATAGGGGTCACCTCCAAAGACATCTCAAGGGGGAGAGTTGCTCTCCCCCTTCTTTTTTATGGATCAACGTTCCCTTGTGTAGGGCGGAAATGAGGGAAGTGAATTTCCGCTCCGCTTACCGTGGCCCGACGGATTCCCGGTTAATGCATCCAATTTTTCATCCAGTTCCTGAATTTTCTGAATCAGAAGATTCACGATTCTTTTCTCCGATAAGGCGGACGAGATGAGGTTGTTCACAAGGGCGTTAAGGCTGATACCCTCATCTTCCGCCATCTCCACAAGTCTTTCGTGGAGCGAAGGCGGAATCCTGAGCAGAAACCTGCCGCTGTATTTGCGCTCAGACAGCGGTGCGGGAAGTTCACGGCCATCTTCAAGGGCGGTTTCGATGTAAAGCCTTTTAGCTTCTTCCAGAAGTTCGAGCGTCTCCTCAAGGGTCTCACCGTAGGTGATGCACCCCGGAAGCTCTTTGATCCATGCAACATATCCCCCGTCTGGATCAGGTTCAATCTCAATCCTGTATGGTTTTTTGAGGTATTCCTCAATTTTTCTTTGAAGTTCTTTGTTTTTCATAATACCATGCCTCCAGGTCAAGTAATTTGGCTAATTTTTTAAGGTAAGTCTTTTTGACCTTTCTACCTTTGACAGTTGGGACGACTATCATTTCTGCCCCATAGTTAATATCTGGCAAAGGATTGGTTAATATAAAAATATTGTGACTGCCTTTGGTATTCCTTAACTTAAATCCAAATTCCTGTAAAATCGCGATAACGTCAGCGTATTCAAAGTCCGGGGGGAATCGCAGCAGCTTTTCAACCTTTTTGATCAAAGTCGACTCGTTCATAGTATCACATATGATACTATCAATTTCGTTTTTGTCAAGCCCCTAGTGGCTATTTGCTGTTTTGTTTGTGATAGAATTTTTATTTCTCTGTCTCTCCGTGTGAAAACGAAATAAAAAATCACACAGGGACACGGTGAACACAGAGAGATGGAACATGGAGTAAAGGATACCCCGTGAGAGATGGCGAAGATTGATAAAGCGATGGCTGCGGGGTGAAATGCGGACATGGATGATCAGTTATGCAAAAAGATTGGAACAGTTTTGCAGTTTATAACTCTTTGATAATCTGGATGTTGTGTTAGCCACCACAAAGTAATCGCCCAATAGCCGGCGGTATCTTGACAGATGGAGGGTATTGCAGATAATATTTAACCGCTTTTTGCGGGCGTAGCTCACTTGGTAGAGCATCAGCTTCCCAAGCTGAAGGTCGCGGGTTCGAGTCCCGTCGCCCGCTTTTTTTATTGGAGGTTAAAAATGCCGATCTACGAATACAGATGCAAAAAATGTGGTTACAAATTTGAGGAGCTTGTCCTGCCCGGCGAAAAGGAGCCCGAAAAATGCCCGAAATGTGGTGGTGAACTGGAAAGGCTGTTCGGGACAGGCGTCGGGTTCATCTTTAAAGGCTCCGGATTCTATATTACCGACTACAAGAGGAAAGAGGCACAAAGTGGGCATGAAAAGGCCTCAAACGGCTCAAAGTCCAACAAAAAGTCCGACAAAGGGAAATCTGAATCAAAGTAAAAGCCTAATTTTTGATTTCGATCATCCTTGAAAAGAAATCCTCAAGCGTGCCGATCTCCTTGATTGAGGCCATGTCGCCCGTTGCGATGATTTCGCCCCTGTCGATCAGGACGACCCTGTCGCATAGCCTTTCGACAGTCTCAAGGATATGGGATGAGAAAAGCACCGCTTTGCCGTTTTTGACGAAATCCCTGAGCATTTCCTTGACCACCATCGCACTCGGCGCATCGAGGCCAACAAGCGGTTCGTCCAGCAGATACACCTTTGCATCGACCATGAAGGCGCCGGCGAGAAGCAGTTTCTGCCTGTTCCCCTTCGATAGAGTCGATATTCGGCGGTTGAGATATTCCGTCAGGCCAAAGGATTCGGCGATCTCAAGTCCCTTCATCACGCCTGCGTCGCCAAGTCCCCGTAGGGCAGCAACTAACTTGATGTGCTCGTAAACCGTCAGGTGGCCGAAAAGTCCACCTTCCTCAGGCACATAGCTTATCATCGACTTAACCTTAATTGGGT
>JAMOPK010000147.1 GCA_027064565.1 Caldifarciminota bacterium
GTCTTCCCGCCGTCTGTGGAGCGGTAAATCCGATACCCCTCGAAGTTGGCCGTATCCCGCTCGCTCTCCGTGCCCCATATCAGCTTGACAGTCTTATCCCCAACTTCTGCCCTGACATCCGGACGTGCAGGCGGCCTGATCACCTGCCAGTTATCACGGTAGAGCTGTTTCACGACCTCAAGGTTTTTGAACAGGTCAGACCGGTTTTCGCCGAAAACGGTAGCCACGATCAGCGTATCCCATTCGCCGGGGTCAAGCGTGAACGGCCCTGATGCAAGGAGTTGCAACGGTTCTGCCGTGCTCTCATAGTAATCGTGGGCGTTTCCAAGGGAATCATACCACGTGTCATCTATGCCGTCGTGGTCGGAATCGTCGGGGTCATCGATGTTCAGCATGTTATACCAGTAGAACATCTCCTTGTAAGCGCCATTGTAGTTTCCAAGGGACGGGTCGTTCTGATTGGCCCAGTTATCAAACGCATCGTAAACCGTGACGCCAAGCTCGGTTCCATCATCGCCCTTCGGGGTTTTGAGCACCACCGTCCCGGCCCATGCGATCTCATCCCCTTCTAACATTCTGCCGTCGGGCGCCGGCTCCATGCCGTCCATGTCCCACGCATAAGCGAACTGGTTAACCCTGTCATACCACATCCGATCGCCGTCTTCGCCCCATGGATGAGGCGGCAGGAAAGACGAAACAAAGCTGTAATCCGACCAGATACCTACGACCGTGGATTCGACAGGGGCGGAAGTCGGGTTGTAGAAAATGAATTCCCAGACGATGAAATCCTCATAGAGCGGCAGCCTCCACGCAAAGCCGCGCCCGATGACGACCACCTTCAGCCACCTTTCCGGCGGGCGTTCGGCGAGGTGATCGATGGAATAAACGACCGTGAAATACTCCAGGTCGCCTAACATGGAGCCGTCGGGAGCCGCCCCCGGCCACCACCCCAGCGTATCGGTGGAATCCTCGGGATTGATGACAGGCTGGACGAGGAGGGGGACATCGGTAAAATCGACCGAGCCGTCATCATTGGGATACATCGGGTAAAATGACGGCCAGCCGTGATTGGGGCCCGTGGTGGGCCATGAAGCCGGGTCGCTGGATAACGCCGCTCGCTCCCCACCAACGAACATCGCAAACGGATCAAAATGGTTGGGATCCCAGTAATCTGCCGGCCCTTCAGTCATTCCGGCCTCGACGTAAGGTTTGTCTCCGGGGTTGCGTCCTCCGGCCGTGGCCTGACGCCGACCGGCGATGATGAAGGCGAAATCTGTCCCGTAGGATATGCCGCTTCCGGCAGGATATTCGAAGGCGGGCGGCATGGCATAGGCCGGCTGCTGGAAATTGCCGTTGCAAAGTTCAAGCGCATTGGAAAATTTTGTGGCTATCTTGTTGATCTGAAAGACGTTCCATCGCCTGTATTCCTGCTGTGCCCCAACATCGAGCACAAACATCAAAACCAACGGAATCACGATCTTCCATCTCATGACGCGGCCTCCTTTAGGTATTACGGGCAAATTATTCATCCTGCACGACAGCGTTACAAGGCAAAAAATTTTGTGAGGCGAACCGCGGCAGGTTTTTTGGAGACGTGGGAAAATGGATGGCGCACATCGCCCCTCAAAAGCACAAAATGCCAGAAGCCAGAGTTGAAGTTCAGCAGAAAAATCCGCCGAATGACGGAAAAACTGTTTCTATCGGGCCGACAACCCGGCCTATTGGGACGACTTCATCCTGCGGATGGCCTGAGTCAGGGCCGGCACCACCTCGAACAGGTCGCCGACGATCCCGTAGTCGGCTATGTCGAAAATGGGCGCCATCGGGTCCTTGTTTATCGCAACGATGACATCGCTCGTCCGCATGCCCACGATGTGCTGGATCGCCCCGGAGATCCCGCAGGCTATGTAAAGCTTCGGGGACACAGTCTTGCCGGTCTGGCCGACCTGATGTGGGTAAGGTATCCAGCCCTCATCGACCGCGGCACGCGATGCGCCGACGGCACCGCCAAGCTCGTGGGCGAGTTCGTAAATGACCTTGAAGCCTTCAGGACCACCAACGCCCCTGCCGCCTGCCACGATGATCTCGGCATCCTCAAGCTTGACCTCATCGCGTTCCTCTTCAACGACCTCAAGGATTTTCTTTGCCGCAAGGAGGAGTGGATCCGGTGTGTAATCGAAACGCTTGATCTCGCCGGTTCTGCTCTCGTCCTTTTCTGCGGGTTTGACCATGTGAGGCCTGACCGTCGCCATCTGAGGCTTGTGATGAGGCGTGTAAATCGTGGCCATGATGTTTCCGCCGAATGCCGGACGGGTCTGGAGCAGCAATCTGCTTTCCGGATCCACATCAAGCTCGGTGCAGTCTGCCGTCAGTCCGGTCTTCAGGATAGCTGCGATGCGAGGAGCCAGCGCCCTGCCGAAATCGGTGGCCGGGGCGATGAAAATCTCAGGCTTCTCCTGCTCCATCAGCTTCGCGAATCCATCGGCGAGGATCTCATCGTGAAAGCCGCCGGTATCTGGCATTTTGACCGCCCAGACCATATCCGCGCCGTGATGCACGAGCGACATGAGCTCAGCATCGCTGTGATCGCCCGCAACCAGTGCAACCACCTTCTCGCCGAGTTTGTCAGCAAGTCTCCTTGCAATCCCGAGCAGTTCCAGCGTTATCCGGTCAGGCCCGCTCTCCTCCATAACGGCATAGACCCAGACGTCCCGATGTCCTTCGGACGAAACGGCTTCCGAAGCACCTCCCTCGATAACTATCGCATTTTCGGGGCAGTTCTCCACGCAGACGCCGCAGAACGTGCACGCA
>JAMOPK010000148.1 GCA_027064565.1 Caldifarciminota bacterium
GCGGGACAAATTATACCCCCCCCCCTTGTGTCAATGTCAAGAGTCGGATTCTTTGACCATCGTGTCATGCCCGAATTCCCCTGAGCTGCAACGCATCGGAGTTATGCAGCGGAAAGAGCCTGATAATCAGCAAGTTGAGGAGTCAGGCTTTACTCAATTCGTTGCGGGAGAGAGGATGGGACACCTCTTAATGCTGAAGGAATGGCTGAGGATTATGCTGGCAAAACTTTAACATCGTTGTCTTCGGCCGGCCATGTGGGATAACGCTCCCGGTGTAGAAGCTCCATCTGGAGCGGCGGGAGGATGGCTTTAGACTGGCAGGAGCATCCGAAAGGGTTTCAATTGAGGGATCAAGTTATTGGTTTTTCCTAATTTTAACCACACCGACGGCCGGGGACGGCCGTCCCACCTGAGGTTGCCATCCCACCTGATGTTTCTGTTTTTCCCCTTTTCTATTTTGACCACTCCATCAGGGATTAAGTCAAAGACCGATGGGTTGGACGGCATTGCGGGTCGGGCGGCATTGTGGGACAGGCATTTCGCTCGACAAAAATGTCAGCAACTACCACATTATCCCCAAAAGCCTTTGAAAGCTGTCACACCTGAACCCCGCCAAACCCTGCGATCGCCATAAACTTTTTGAACCTGATTGGATATAGGGTATAATTTCAACCGAAATACGATTCAGATACCCGGAGGTGCTCATGAAACCCGATCTAAACTCGAGAAAAATCGTTGTCTCCCTTCTGATCGCATCTTTTGTGGTAATCCTCGACCAGATTACCAAACGCATAGCCTATAAGACCCTCCATTACGGCAATCCGGTCCAGTTCATCGACCGTATCTGGCAATGGACATTAACGATAAACAAAAACACCGTCTGGGGAATCTCTCTTGGCAGGAATTTTCCCTATCCGGCGATGGTGCTTCTCCTTTCCGCTGTGGTGTTGCTCCTCATAGTCTTTGAGAGGACACCGAAATATTACATCCCTTATGCCATGATACTCGGAGGCGCTATCGGCAACCTCATCGACAGGCTGAGGATAGGCGGTGTGATAGATTTCATCGACATCGGGATTCCTCACGGCCCGAGATGGCCGATTTTTAATATCGCCGATTCCTTCATAAGCGTTGGAATCGTGGCGTTGCTGCTGTTTTCAATCGTTGATATACTGAAAGAAAAACGCTCTGGATCAAAGGAGGTCATTGAAAAATGATAACCAATCTGGTTCTTACCGTCGTTCTGTCATTTACAAGGGTGAACGGGCTGAACGGATACGGGGACAGGTCCTTTGGAGACGCCACATGGATGGCGCTTAGCGGCGCTTTTTACCATAACCCCGCTTTCGTTCGCTTCAGTGGCATTTCCGTGGAACTGAACCTTCCCGCCGCCGTGACGTCCGAGCGGTGGACAAGGCCCGCCTACGACCGGTTTGGCTCAACCGTTGGCCAGCTTACAGAATACAGCTTCCAGCATTCCTCGCTTTCCATCCCCGACTTCGCCATCAGCTATGCCGACGGAAAAAAGTTCGCATCCATCTCAAGGGAAAAGCTTTACGATTTGAGTTACCGCTACGACAGGGTTTTCCGCAGCGATTACTACACGATCGAAGGTTTCCATTCCATCGAGCAAACCGGCGATGTGTCCAGAATAGGCATCTCGTTCGGATACCGTTTCCAGAAAGGCAAATTCGGGGTAGATGCGGGATTGGGGATTTCGCAATACACCATCAGAAAGGACTACTCGGAGACGCGTGGCTATGCGGATGGCACGATAGACAGAACG
>JAMOPK010000149.1 GCA_027064565.1 Caldifarciminota bacterium
AGCGTTTTGGCGCCGATCCTGCCGTAAAAAGTCAGCCGTTGTAACGGCTGGTAGTTCCAGTCAACGAGTGCCACAACCCGATTGCCGTAGTTGCTGGAGCTGAGGCTGTCCGTCGAAATCCAGTGTCTTAGAGATGCAAAGACGTTCAACTTATCGGTCTGCAATGGGCGGTAGGCCAATCCCCAGACCCCTTCTGCCCGAAAGATGCCTTTTTCGGCACCAAGCCGCTCGTTGAGCACCAACCCAAGCCCGTTTTTCAACCTCATAGCCGATGAGAAGATAAGGTTGACCCTGTGGGCCTGCTGATACATATCGCTGAACCTCAAGCTTGTCTTCCCGCTCCGCCCATTGTATTCCCCACCAAGGGCAAGACCCAGACGGGGCGGGATGCCGCCAGACAACTCATGAACATACTCGATACTCCCCTGCACCTTGAGCTTTCGGTTAATCGGAATCGCCTGAGAGAGACCAACAATCGCCTGATTCCTCGCATTCGAGCCCACATCGTCCATCCTGTATTTCGTGTAAACCCTGCCGTCGCCCCACGGCTTCATGTCAAATCCAGCCAATCCAACGGTTCTGCCCGTGCTGTCCCACCTGTGCTCGGCCATGACGGCAAATCCAAGCCATTTCGTGAAGGCAAAATTGGCCTTTAACATGGTGTGCGGTGGCTCAAAACTCAGGTTCCCGATACTGGAAACGACCTGCTCATGCCTGAAGTTGAGCCTCAAACGCTTAAGCAAACTGCTCTGGAAACTCAAAACTGCCATGTCAGCACCGGAAGCGGATGTGTCCGAAAACTCCCTCGAAACCCTGTAACCCAATCCAATCGAAAGTTTTTTGAGGCTACTTCTCAAAAGCGCTTCGCCGGAAACGCCGCGCCTGTCTTCACCCATCTGCCTGACGTTCAACCTGCCATCAATACCCAACTTTTTCGTAAATGACAGCCGGGCCGCCACCATGCCGTCCTCCGAGCCTGCGGTGTTGACCGGCTGAGTCGATGTGGGATTTGAGAACCCGCCTGATTTTCGGGCATATCTGCCGTTTAAGGTGAACCAGTCAAAGGGATTCAGCCCGAACTCCGCTGACATCGCCCTGCCCGCATACCTGCCGTTCTCGTAGCTCTCAGCAAGCTCAAATTTGCTGTTAAACCATGAGAACCCGAAATTGACGAATCCGCCGCGCACCTCGTTCGTCGTGTTCCTGTTTGGACTGGAATGGCCAAACAGCAGGCCAGCCGTGACTTTTTCGGCAGGATGCAGGGTCAGCTCACCGCCGTAAGCCAATCGCCCGCCGTTGCCCTCAAATTCGTAGATGACGACGATGTAGTTCGGATTGAGGTCATCGTCGAAGGATAGCACCGGTGACTTCAGATCCAGCCTGCCGGTCAGCGGGTCAAGCTCATAGTCACTGCCCGGCTCCAGTTTCACACGTCTCAGGACGAGCCCGGCCGAAACCCTGTCGTGGGTCTCGACGAAAACCTCCTCGGAGTTCGGGATGATGGGCGATTTTGTCAGCACGAACGGCCCGTAGGTTCCGTTGGCCCGAAAGACGTCCCGGCTCACCACCTGTCCGTCAGGGGCGAGGATGCCGTTCAGCTCCACCAGCCTGCCGTCGATGTGGAACGACAGGCCCGTCAGGGCACGGCTGTATCGTGAAAAGTTCAGATAGTTATTGACCGAGAACCCCTTAAAATCGCCATACTGGACGTAGGAAAGCCCTTTCTCCAGCCTGAAAAACAGCCCGTTCCTCGATGTCGCAAAGCTCACGACTCTCGAAGCGTCGCCGTAAGTCGGATACAGGTCGTTAAGAGGCGATCTGGTGCCCATCAGCGGGGTCGTGACATCGACGCTGTCGAGCCGCGGATCGCGCCTCACGGATGCCGTGAGGACGACGTCCTTCCACACTCGCCCATGCGCCCACAGGAACCCGACGTCATCCCCGAACCGACTTCTGCCGTTCGGGGTCTCAACGATCCCCCTCCACGCCTGTCCGAATGCAAACACCTCAAATGGGCTGAGTTTTGGCATGTATTCCACCACAATCGAGTCAGTGATATCTTCGGAATAGGAGGCGATGACAACGGCTTTGACCGGTTTCGACGAAGGGGCAAGCTCTATCGTGGCCCGACCGCTGTCGATCACCGCCTGAAATCCGGGCATCGCCGGCCTCGCGTCTTCGGTGTAAGGCTCAACGTTACGGAACGTGAAGTTCACCAGCATGTTGGAGCCTACGAGGTAGCCGTTTTTGTCCTTAAGCGTCACCTGAATTTTCGGGCGGGTGACCCCATCGGCAGTGATCGGGGCGTTCAAAAGCGACAGCTCGATATGCTCTGGAGGGCCTGAGACATAGACCCTGACCGTCCGCTCAACCGTCTTCCCTTTCTTATCGATGCCTTTAAGCGTTATGACGTTCTCGCCCGGCTTGAGCCTGACGCCGATGAACACCCGCTCCTCGATCATCTTCGACTGCACCTTTTTGGTAATCCCGCACTTCTCCATCGGCACGATTTCACCGTTAACCTTCAGCTGGAATGGGACCATGTAATGCACCACAACATCGACGTTTATGACGTTCCTGTTGGTGAAAATCTGGCCGTCGGATGGGTAGAGAATGGCCGGCACATCGTCGAGCGTGAGCGTGTCAATGGCCTCGATGCGGGCAACGGAGGAATCCTGAGGCGCCTGAGACACGGAACCGGTTTTGACCGCATAGGAAAACACCAGCGTGTCGCCCCGATCGATCGCATCGGATGGGATGTCGAATATCAGGGTGGAATTCCCGGCGGAATCTGTCACAACTTC